>JASFRN010000056.1:0-16997 GCA_050114915.1 Gemmatimonadales bacterium
GAGCCGTCGCGGGTGATCGTCCGCAACCTCCTCGACGAGCAGGGAAGCCCGTTCGAGCTCGCCGCCGACGCCCGGCGGGGCCTGACGTCGCACCCGAAGACGATGCCGCCGAAGTACCTGTACGATGACCGCGGATCGGAGCTGTTCGAGCGGATCACCGGGGTTCCCGAGTACTACCAGACCCGCACGGAGCGCGGCATCCTGCAGCGCGTGGCGCCCCTCGTCGTCGACCGCGTGCGGCCGACGGTGCTGATCGAGTTCGGCTCGGGGAGCGCCTTCAAGACCCGGGTGCTGCTCGAGGAGATGCGGCGGGCGGGCCGGCTCGAGGGATACGGCATGCTCGACGTGAGCGAATCGGCCTCGCGCACCGCCGCCGCGGCGCTCATTCGCGACTATCCCCGGTTGTCGATCGAATGCGTGATCACCGACTTCGAACACTCGCAGCCGCTGCCGTTCCGTGGCTCGCGTCGGCTGCTCGCGTTCCTCGGTTCCACGATCGGCAACTTCGAACTCGACGCGGCCCACGAGTTCCTGGGCGGCGTGGCGGCCCGTCTGCAACATGAGGACGCGTTCCTGATCGGGTTCGACCTGGTCAAGGAGCGGGAGGATCTGCTGCGGGCCTACGACGACGCGGCGGGGATCACGGCGGCGTTCAACCTCAACCTGCTGCGTGTGCTCAACCGGGAGCTCGACGCCGATTTCGACCTCGACGCGTTCGAGCACAGGGTGCGCTACGACGAGTCGCACGCCCGGATCGAGATGCACCTGGTGAGCCGCCGCACCCAGGTGGTTCGGCTCGGCGCGCTGGACCTCGTGGTCGAGTTTGCGAAAGGCGAGACGATCTGCACCGAGCTCAGCCACAAGTACACGCGCCGCTCGGTGGAGGCCCTGCTGGAGGAAGCGGGGCTCGTCCTCGACCTCTGGGAAACCGACCCCGACGGGCGGTTCGCTCTCTGCCTGGCGCGTAAGCGTTGAACGGTGGTGGCCCGGCCGCCGTGGCCGAGCCACCTGCCGGCGCCCGCGGGCCGCGCTACAGGTGCTTCACTTCCTCCACGATCTTCGTGAGCGAATCGGCGGCGTCGCCGAACAGCATCATGTTGTTGCGGTTGTAGAACAGTTCGTTGTCGATGCCCGCGAAGCCGGGGCTCAAACTCCGCTTCATGACGATCGAGTGCTTCGCCCGGTCGACTTCGACGATCGGCATTCCGGCGATCGGGCTGCCCGGATCGTCGCGGGCCGCCGGGTTCACCGTGTCGTTCGCGCCGACCACGAGGGCGACGTCGACCGTCGGCATGTCGGGATTCACGTCCTCGACCTCGTACAGCTGCGTGTAGGGCACGTTCGCCTCGGCCAGGAGGACGTTCATGTGTCCCGGCATCCGGCCGGCCACCGGGTGGATGGCGTAGCGGACCTGCACGCCCCGCGTGGTCAGCTGGTCGGCCAGCTCCCGCAGCTTGTGCTGAGCCTGGGCCACGGCGAGGCCGTAACCGGGGACGATAACGACCTTGTTCGCGTAGGCGAGCATCATCGCCGCGTCTTCCGGCTGGATCGCGTTCACGTCCTCCTTCGTCCGCTTCTCTCCACCAGCGCCGTCCGACGACGGGGCCTGGCCGAAGGCGCCGAAGATCACGTTGGCCAGCGAACGGTTCATCGCGCGGCACATGATCCGGGTGAGGATGAGTCCGGAGGCGCCGACGAGCGCTCCGCTGATGATCAGCACGTTGTTGCTGAGCACGAACCCGGCCGCCGATGCCGCGAGACCCGAATAGGAGTTGAGCAGCGACACCACGACGGGCATGTCGGCCCCGCCGATCGGAATCACCAGCAGCACACCGAGCAGCAGCGCCCCGCCCCACAGTCCGACGTAGAGTCCGTTGGCGCCGAGGCCGCCGAGGCCCGCGCCGGGCTCCACCACGAGCCACACCATGACCCCGACGATCGCCAGGAAGATCAGCCCGTTCACGACCTGCTGCGCCGCGTACGTCACCGGGCGTTCGGTCACGAGGCCCTGCAGCTTTCCGAAGGCGACGAAGCTGCCGGAGAAGGTGACCGCACCGATCAGCGTCCCCGCCATGATCGAGATCGAGGTGTCGAGCGCCGGGGCGGCGCCACCGGAGGCCGCGAGGAATTCGGCGGCCGCCACGAGGCCCGAGGCGAGGCCGCCGAAGCCGTTGAACACGGCTACCATCTGCGGCATCGCGGTCATCTTGACGAGCCGGGCCATGAGCATGCCGATCAGGCCGCCGACGACCACGCCCAGGATGATCCACTGGAAGGTCACGATCTGCTCGTCGAGCAGCGTGGCGACGACGGCGAGCAGCATCCCGGCCGCGGCGAGCGCGTTGCCCTTGCGGGCCGTCGCGGGAGAGCTGAGCCGCTTGAGGCCGACGATGAACAGGACGGCCGACAGCAGATAGGAGAGCTGGATGATCAACTGAATGTCCACGGCTCAACCCTCTCCCGTGTCGCGCTTGAACATGCGCAACATGCGGTCGGTGACCATGAACCCGCCCACGACGTTGATCGTCGCGGCGACGACCGCCACGACCCCGATCGCGTCGAACAGCGGACCCTCGGCGAGTCCGGCGATGACGAGAGCGCCGACGATGCTGATGCCCGAGATCGCGTTCGATCCCGACATCAGCGGCGTGTGCAGGGTGGGTGGGACCTTGGTGATGACTTCGAAGCCCGTGAACATCGCCAGCACGAACACATAGATGCTGACGAGAATCGTACCGCTCATGGCTGGAACCTGACCTTTCCGCCGTGGGTGACGACGCAGGCGCCGAGGATTTCGTCGTCGAGATCGATGGCGAGGGCGCCGTCCTCGCCGGTGGCGTGGGCGAGCAGGGCGGAGACGACCCTCCCGTACATCTCGCTGCCGTGCACGGGGAGCGAAGACGCGAGGTCCAGCGGCCCCATGATCGTGACGCCATCGCGGACCACCGTCTCCCCGGCCTCGGTGAGCTCGCAGTTGCCGCCCGAGGCGGCCGCGAAGTCGACGATGACCGAGCCCGGCCGCATCCGTTGCACCATCTCCGCCGTCACGAGACGGGGCGCCGGCCGCCCGGGCACGAGCGCCGTCGTGATCACCACGTCCGCCGTGGCGACGTGGTCCGAGAGCAGCTGACGCTCGCGCTCCTGCTCGGACTCGGAGACCTCCTTCGCGTAGCCTCCCTCCGTCTCCAGGTCGCCGGCCTCGTCGTGCTCCCACTCGACGAAGGTCGCGCCGAGGCTCTGCACCTGCTCCTTGACGGCGGGTCGGATGTCGAACGCTTCCACCACCGCGCCGAGCCGGCGCGCGGTCGCGATCGCCTGCAGGCCTGCGACGCCGGCGCCGAGGACGAATACGCGCGCCGGGGCCATCGTCCCGGCGGCCGTCGTGAGCATCGGAAAGAACTTGCCCAGCGCGTCCGCGGCGCGGAGAACGGCCGTGTAGCCCGCGATCGTGCTGAACGCCGAGAGGGCGTCCATGCGCTGCGCCTTCGTCGTGCGGGGTACGAGCTCCATGGCGATCGAGGTCACCCCGCGCTCGGCCAGCCGCGCCAGCAAATCGGCGTTCTCGTACGGGCTCATGAGCGCGATGCACAGGGTGTTCTCGGCGAGGTGCGCCGGTTCGTCGAAGCCGTCCGGCCGGACGGCGGGCGGGTTGACCTTGAGGACCACATCGGCGCCGCGCAGCAGTGCGTCGGGCGCCGCGACGATCTCCGCGCCGGCATCGCGGTATTCATCGTCGCTGAAAGAAGCTCCGAGGCCGGCTCCGGACTCCACGGCGATCGAACAGTCATCGCCGGCCAGTCGTTTCACGGCCGAGGGCGCCAGGGCCACGCGCCGGTCCGAAGCGGTCGTTTCCCGCGGGACCACGATACGCATCTATCCCCCCGTCGTATCAAAACCTGTCGTATTTCTTGACATGGCCGGGACCGCCGGTAGCTTGACGGGCCCGGAAACCCTGCCGAACGGTACCGTGCTCCGGCACAGTCCGAAAGCCCAGCCAGCGAGGTCACATGCGATCGCTCCGTGCCGTCTCCCTCATCGTGCTGTTCGCCGCCTGCGGACGCGCCGAATCCGCTTCCGCCCAGGCGTCTCCCGAAGACCAGATCGCGCGCGCCGTCCTCGCCGCTCCGGAGTCGATGCGGGCCGACGCGACCGTCCTCGGCTACGGTGGAACGCCACGCGACGGAGATTCCCTAACGCTGCTCCGGCAGGGGTCGAACGGAATCGTCTGCCTGGCCGACGACCCGGCCCGCGAGGGCTTCCACGTCGCCTGCTATGACGAGAGCATGGATCCGTACATGGCCCTCGGTCGTCGCATGACGGCCGCGGGCGAGGACCGGGCGGCCGTGCTCGACGCCCGCCGGGCGGCCATCGAGGCCGGTGAGATGGATCCGCCGAGCGCCGCCCTGTGGTCCCTGTCGTCGGAGACCGACGTGGACCCGGCGACCGGCCCCGGGGCGGACGCACGGCGGCTCAGCGTGATCTACGTTCCGTACAAGGAGGCCGCGGACCTCGGCCTGCCCACGCATCCGGACGGCGACAGCCCGTGGTTGATGCTCCCGGGCCAGCCCTGGGCGCACGTGATGATCCCGCGGTGAGCCAGGCTGTCGTGATTCGATGCCGCAGCTGAGCCGCCACCAGATCGGAGCGTCGCTCCTCGGGGCGCTCCGCCAGGAAGGCCTGGGGGTTCGCGACCTGTTCGAGGGCCGCCAGGAACCGGTGTCCTGGTTCTTTCGCTGCCTGGCCTACGACCAGTCGGAGCTCGACATCATGGAGTCGGGGGCGATCGACACCCTGCACGCGCCGTCGGCCCTCCTCGAGCTGACGCTGGACGAGGTGGCGCTCGCCGGGGCGGGAATCGGTCCCGAAGGACTGGCGTCGTACCTGGCGGGGGAGGGGATTCCCGACGTGGAGGAGTTGTTCCCCGATCCGCCGCATGCCGCGTCCCGGGCGCTCGTCGAGTTCCACCCCGACGTCGTACTCGGCGTGCTCAGCGTCGACGTGGCACCGCCGGCTCTGTGGCTGGAAGAGCGATCGGCCGAGCCGGCGGAGAACGAGCGGCTGGCCCGCCAGCTCGCCGGGATGGCGCAGCGAACGGGCGGAGAGGCCGACACCGTGGAGGTGCACATCGAGGGCGCGCTGGATGCGTCGGCGGAGGGCTGGGCGGACGACGCGGCCGGCGTGCGGCCGGCCGGCGTGTCGGTGCACTTCAGCTTCGAGATTCCCCTCGCGGGCACCGACGAACGCGAGCTCGGACGGATCTTTCTCGCAGGCGCGCGGACCAGCGCCGGGGCGATCGAAGCGATGCGAGGGGTGTTCGGGCGCGGAATCTGACCCGGGTCCGGCCCCGCGCCCGCCGGCCGTTGCGAGGCGTCGTTTCAGGGCGCCCCGTCGGGCGCAGGCAGGCCGCGAGCCGCGAGCACGCTGTCCACGGCCGCCCGGAACCGCTCCGGCGGCACGGTCCCCTGGATCGCGAGGCTGTCCCCCACGATGAAGAACGGCGTGCTCGTGATTCCCGAGCGCAGGGCCGACTCGTAGTCCGACACCTGTAGCGGCGCGGTCTGATCGTTGAGGAGGCAGGCCGCGAAGCTGTCGCGATCGATCCCGGCCCGCTCCGCGTACGCGAGGAATCGCGCGTGCGGATCCTCCGCCTCGCTCCACTCCGACTGCGTCTCGAACAGGATGTCGTGCATCTCCCAGAACCGGCCCGCCGCCCCGGCGCAGAACGCCGCCTCGATCGCGGGCCAGGCCCGCCGGTGCCGGGAGTTCGGAAACGAGATCCACAGGTAGCGGGCGATCCCGCTCCGCACGTACACGCTGTCGACGACGGGATAGGTCTCGTGGTAGAACTGGGCGCAGTAAGGACATTGGAAGTCCGAGATCTCCACGATCCGGAGGGGGGCGTCGGCCTCTCCCTTCGCCCGGGCCTGCCCGGCGGCTTCGAGGATCGTGCGCTGATCCGAAGGCACCGTCACCCCCTGGGCGCGCAGGGGCGCGGCAGCGGCGACCAGCGCACCGGCGAGCGCGAGGGCCGTCGGGAGGCCGGTACGCACCTGGTGGCGCCTCACGCTTCGAGGTCCGCGAGGATCTGTTCGGCGTGCTCGGCCGGCTTCACCTTCCGGTAGATCTTTTCGAGCCGACCGTCCGGACCGATCACGAAGGTGGAGCGCAGCACGCCCTCGTACTCTCGCCCGTACATCTTCTTCTTGCCCCACGCCCCGTACGCCTCGGCCACGGCGTGATCGGTGTCGGCCAGCAGCGGGAAGTTCAGGTCGTACTTGTCGCGGAACTTCTCGTGCGACGCCACGCCGTCGGGACTTACGCCGAGGACGACCACGTCGCGATCCTCGTAGGCCGGTCGCGCGTCACGGAAGGAGCACGCCTCCTTCGTGCAGCCGGACGTGTCGTCCTTCGGATAGAAATAGAGCACCACGCGTCGGCCGCGCAGATCGGCGAGTCGTACCGTCTCACCGGCGTCGGAGGGCAGGGCGAATTCTGGGGCGACGTCGCCGACGTTCAACTCGCTGGACATATCCGGTCCTTTCTCACTATTCGATCACGTGCGTTGCGCGGGTCGCCCGTCGAGCGCTTCGAGGGCGGACGTGACGCTATCCCACGCGGCGTCGACGTGCGAGGGTCCCGTGTGGATGCTGCCCACCACGAGACGGACCGTGTAACGGCCGCTCAGTTCCGTATGCGACAGGAAGACCCGCCCGTCACGGTTGACGTGCGCCAGGAGACGACGGTTCCACTCGGCCTCCTCGGTACCCGCCGGCGGCGAGGCCCTGAAGCACACCGTCGAGAACGACGGCGGAGCGGCGAGCGTGAGATCCGGATGACGCTCGACGCGAGCGGCGAATCCCGCGGCCAGCTCGCAGTGGCGGTCGATCATATCGCGCAGTCCGGCCGTTCCCATCCGTCGAAACACGAACCACAGCTTGAGGGCGCGAAACCGCCGGCCCATGGCGACCCCGATGTCCATCAGGTCAGGGGCGGTCGTATCCGACGTCAGGTACTCCGGCGTCAGGGCGAGGGAATCCCGGAACTCGTCGAGGTCGCGCGCCAGCAGGACGCTGCAGTCGAGCGGGACGGCCATCCACTTGTGCGGATTGAGAACGATCGAGTCGGCGCGCTCCCAGCCTTCGAACCGCGGCCGCAGGTCGGGCAGGGAAGCGGCGGGGCCCGCATACGCCGCGTCGACGTGCAGCCAGACGTCATGTTCCGCGCACACGTCGGCGATCGGCGCCACCGGATCGACGCTGGCGCAGCTCGTGGTGCCGATCGTCGCGCATACCATGACGGGGGTACGGCCGGCCCTTCGGTCCTCCAGGAGCGCGCGATCGAGAGCCTCCGGCCGCATTCGGTATGCCTCGTCGACCTCCACGCGGACGAGGTTCTCATGCCCGAGTCCGGCCGCGATCACCGCCTTGTCGATCGAGGAATGGGTGAGGGCGGATCCGTAGACGCGACCTGCACCCGTAGCCCCGATCAGCCCGGCATTTCGCACATCCGGCAACGCCCGATGCCGCGCGGCGAGCAGCGCCACCAGCGTGCTGCTGGAGGCCGTGTCCTGGATGACTCCCTCGTAGGGTTCCGGCAACCCCACGAAGCGCCGGACCCAGTCGACCATCCTCTCCTCGAGCTCGGTGGCGGCCGGTGAGGTACGCCACAGCATGCAGTTCACGTTGAAGGCGGCGGCGACGAACTCCGCCAGCACGCCGGGATCGGCGCTGGAGCTGCAGAAGTAGGCCATGAAGCCCGGATGATTCCAGTGCGTAAGACCCGGCACGATCGTACGGTCGAGATCGGCGAGCAGGTCTTCGAGCGGCTCGGCGGCTTCCGGCGCGGCCGCGGGCAGCCGTGCGGCCACCTCGCCCGGCCGCACCCGGCTCAACACGGGGCGCGAAGAGAGACTCGCGCGGTACGACTCGATCCACTCGGCGACCCGGGTCGCCGCTGCGGGGAACTCGCTCAACCGTCCTCACTTCTGCTAGGTTCGGGTCCGATGACTTTCGATATCGATCACGCCTGGCTCGACCTGCTCGCCGGTTGTCGCGCCGCGGTGCGCGAGGAGATCGAGGCGGTGCGCGCCGATCTCACGCGACGCGGCCTCGCCGGTCCCGTTCCCGCCGGCGCCGGCGTGAAGGCGGGCGCCCACGGGCCGGCCGCACTCTACGACTGGACGCTTCCGCCCGGAAAGTACGGTGTGCGCGCCGAGGATGCCGTGACGATCGAGACCGAAAGCGGTGGCGGGCTCGGATCCGTCGTACGGTTCGACCCGCGGCGGCGCGTGATCCGTATCGCCACCGAGGCCCGGCTGGGCGCCCATCCGGGACCGGCGGAGCTCACCTTCGATCCGACCTGGCTGCTCGAGGCGCTCGACGAGCGCCTGGCGCGGATGGAGGACGATCCCGGCGACTATCATCCCGAGACGGCGCTCCGGCTCTTCGGCGACGCGTTCGCCGCCACGGGGGAGGCCGAGCTGGACCGCCCCGACGGGGGGCTCAACCCGTCACAGCTCGCGGCGCTGCGGCGCCTCGTCGGCAGCCAGGCGCAGTTCGTGTGGGGGCCGCCCGGCACCGGAAAGACCAGGCTTCTCGGAGAAGCCGGCGCGGTCCTCGCCGACGAGGGGCCCGTGCTCGTCGCCGCGACGACGAATGCGGCGGTCGACGAGGCCGCCCAGCGCATCGCCGGTGCGCTCGGCGCGGGCGCCGTGGAAGCCAACCGGATCGTTCGTTTCGGCGCGGAGCTCACGCCGGGCGCCGATCCGCGCCTCGGGGCCGAGGCCGCGGTGACGCGGGCGGAGGCGGTCCGGCCGACGGCCCTGAGCCGGGCGATCGAAGAGCTGGCCGGGCGACTCGGGGTCCGGCTCGTGCCCGACGAACCGATCGGCGCGAACCTGGCTCGCGTGCAGGCCGCCGCCAGATCCGGGGGCGAGCCGGCCGACGAAGCTCTTGCCGCTCGCGCGGCCGGCGCCTACCAGGCGGCCGTACGGAGAGCGCTCGAGCGGGCCGACGTCGTGCTGACGACGTTCGCCCGGCTGGCGGTTCGCGAGGAGCTGGCCACGCTGCGGTTCGATACGCTCCTGGTCGACGAGGCGAGCGCCGCGCCGCTGCCCTATGTGGCGTTTGCCGCCGGGCTCGCCCGGCGCCGGGCTGCGGCGTTCGGCGACTTCCAGCAGCTGCCGGCCGTGGTGATGGCGGACGGGCCCTACGCCCGGCGCTGGCTGCGCCGCGACATCTTCGAAGCCTCGGGGGTGCTCGAGACGACCGGCGGCCTTCCGTCGCCCCGCGATCGCCTGTGCTCGATGCTCGATGAACAGTACCGGATGCGCCCCGCGATCCGGGCCCTGGTCGGCGACCTGTTCTACGGGGGACGGTTGCGCGACGCGGTGGGCGGGCGCGACGGAGGCCTGATCATGGTCGACACGGCCGGGCTCGAGCCGGTCGTGAGCCGGCCCGAGGGTTCGCGCCTCAACGAGGTCCATCTCGAGACGCTGCTGCAACTCCTCGAAGCGTTGGCCCGCGAGGGCGAGCGGGACGTAGCGGTGGTCGCGCCCTATCGGATCCAGGTGCGTGAGCTGCGGCGGCGGGTGCGCTCCCGGCTCGGCCGCCTCGCCCCGGCAGACCTCGAGGTGGCGACGATCCATCGATTCCAGGGCCGCGAAAAGCGCGTCGTGGTGTTCGACACGGTGGACGCCCCGCCGGACCGCAGCTGGTTCCTCGACGAGCGCCGCAATCCCGATTTTCCCCGCATGCTGAACGTGGCGCTGTCGCGCAGCCAGGAGCGTCTCATCGTGGTGGGCAGCGTGGAGGGCCTGCGCAGAACGCTGCCGGAGGACGCGCTCCTCAACCGGGTCGTGGAGCGCCTGTGCCGCGACGGCGCGGTACTGGACGCTCGCCGTCCGGCCGCCCTCGGCGAGCTCCTGGCCGAGGGGCCGGCGAGGCGCTGAGAAGACCGGGACCGCCCGCTAGTCGCGGGCGCCCGGGAGCGGTTCCGGGTCGGCGGGGGCCACCCGCACACGGGCGTCGACGATCGTCGCGCCCCGTTCGTGGACGAGGATCGGATTGAGGTCGAGCTCGCGAATCTGCGGCAGGTCCTCGACGAGCGCTCCGATCCGCAATATCGCCTCGATCAGCGCCTCCTCGTCGCGGGCCGGACTGCCGCGGTATCCGGATAGGAGGGCTCGGGTCCGAAGGCCTTCGACCATCTCGACCGCGTCGTGACGCGACAGCGGCGTGAGCCGCACGGACACGTCCTTGATGAGCTCGACGAGCACGCCGCCGGCTCCGCATGCGACGATCGGTCCGAACTGCTCGTCGTGGGCGACGCCAACGATCATCTCGACGCCTTCCTCGGCCATGCGCTGTACGAGGAAGCCGGTGGGGCGATGGCCGGCGTCGGCCAGGCGACGCTCCATCTCCCGGGCCGCTTCGACCACGGCGTCCGCTCCCAGTCCCAGCCGCACGGCGCCGGCCTCCGTCTTGTGGACCAGGTCCGGCGCGATCGCCTTCAGCGCGACCTTGCCACCGAGCGCCTCGGCGGCGGGGCCCGTCTCGGCCGCCGTGTCGACGCGTCTCTGGTCGAGCATCGGCAGCCCGTACGCTTCGAGCAGCGTCCACACGTCGTCCGGCTCGAGCCATCCGCCGTTTCGGCCGAGCGCGGCCGCGACGACGCTCGCAGCCCGGTCGGTGTGCACGTCGTCGAAACGAGCGGGCGGCGCCACCGGACGGGCCTGCCACGCTCCCCAGCGCGCCGCTCGAGCGAGGGCGATCGCCGCGTCTTCCGGAAAGGCGTAAGAGGGGATTCGCACGTCGGCACCGCGCAGCTCTTCGGGCACGCCGCGCGCCTGCATGAACACGCTGAGGACGGTCTTGTCGCCGTCCAGCGCCTGTACGCCGTCCACCACGGCGCGCGCCACGTCCGCGGCCTTCGTGACCAGCGGCGGGATGAAGATCACGATCAGCGCATCGACGTTGGGGTCGGCCCCCAGGATGCGAATCGCCTCGCGGTACTGCTCGGCCGAGGCGGAGGCGATCATGTCGACCGGGTTCGCGACGCTCGCCTCGCTGGCCAGCACCTCCGCGAGAGCCGTCCGTGTCCGTTCGTCCAGCACCGGGACCTCGAGACCCTCCGCCTGGCAGGCATCGGCACAAAGGATTCCCGGGCCGCCCGCGTTGGTCAGGATTGCGACCCGACGGCCGCGCGGCGGTGGCTGATTCGTCAGGAGCGCCGCCACGTCGAACATCTGCTGGAGCGTGTCGGTGCGGATCACGCCGGTCTGCCGAAACAACGCGTCGACCGGCACGTCGGAGGCCGAGATCAGCGCGCCGGTGTGCGAGCCGCTCGCCCGCTGCCCGGCCGGGGAGCGTCCGCTCTTGACCACGACGATCGGCTTCTCGCGCGCGACGCGTCGCGCGATCGTCGAGAACTTCCGGGGATTCCCGAACGATTCCAGGTAGAGGAGGATGACGTCCGTGTCGGGATCCTGTTCCCAGTAGCGGATCAGGTCGTTGCCCGAGATGTCCGCCTTGTTCCCTACCGAGACGAAGCTGGAGAGGCCGAGACCGAGCACGCCCGCGTAGTCCATGACGGCGAGACCCAGCGCCCCGCTCTGCGACATGAACCCGACCCGGCCGGTCGATGGCGGCACCGGGGCGAACGTGGCGTTGAGCCGCACTTCAGGGTGAGTGTTGAGGATGCCCATGCAGTTCGGCCCGATGAGCCGCATTCCGGTCGACCGGCAGATCTGCATCAGCTCCCGCTGGCGCTCCCGGCCCTGCTCGCCGGTCTCACCGAATCCCGCCGAGATCACGACGAGGGCACGCACGCCCTTTCGCCCGCAGGCCCGTGCCACGTCGAGGACGAGCTCGGCCGGTACGACGATCACCGCGAGCTCCACGGGCCCGGGCACGCTCTCGACGTCCGGGTACGCCAGTACGCTCTGCACCACGTCGGCCCGCGGATTCACGGGCAGGGCGGGGCCCTCGAAGCCGAACTCGAGAAGGTTGTGGAATACCTCGCCGCTGATCGTACCGCGCCGCCGCGATGCCCCGATCACCGCCACCGAGGAGGGATGAAGGAACGTCTGGACCGCGCTGACCGCCGCGGTCCAGTCGCGGCGTTCGAACGCCTCCGCCGCGGCGTCCGTCAATTCCGTCGGGAACTCGAGGCGGATCTCGTCGGGCTCGGGTCGGATGCGGAGCGCGAAACCGGAATCCTGAAACACGCGGAGCATCGCGTGATTCGCGGGCCGCACGCTGGCCTCGAACACCGCGATGCCCCGCTGGCAGGCCGCCCGGGCGAGGTGGCCGAGCAGCGTGGTCGCGACGCCCTGTCCCTGGGTGTCTTCCGCGACGACGAACGCGACCTCTGCGTGCTCCGGCCGGGTGGGGACGTACACGGCGTGGCCGACCACCCGTGCCTCCGGCCCGGCCGTCGCCACGAGGGCGAACGCCCCGTCCACACCCTCGGCGCCCGCCAGCTCGCGGGCCCGTCGGTCCAGCGCCTCGCCGGACAGCGAGCCGCCGAAGCGGCGCGACAACGACTCCGGCGTCAGTCCGGCCAGGAACGTGCGCAACGCGTCCGTGTCGTCCGCCCGAACCTGTCGCACGCGCAGCGTCGAGCCGTCTCGCAAGACGATGTCGACCGGCCGCGTGGTCGCGGATGCGGTGGGGTGCTCCGTCGCGTCCGGTCCGGCGCCGGATGCGCTGCTCATAAGTCCTCCTGCTCCATGGTTTCCCCTCTGCCGGAAACCTAGCCTCCCGTCGTCGTCGCGCCCACGGGTGTGGGCGAACCCGCGGTTCGGGCCGATTGTCTGCCGAGACGCCTTGTGACGACTGTCTATCGTGGTCGAGTTTTTCAAAAAAGGTCAATCGGGCGCCGGAATCGCTTGCATCTCAAAAAAAATGTTTTATACTCATCAGCGTGCAACGGAGGAGGCACCGGCGAAACCGGATCGCCGCCGTTCCGAGAGCGCGACGACAGGCAGGCCCGGAGAGGCCAGAAGTTCTCCTAGAGAGAACGGAAGATCTCGACAAGCTTACCGGGCTGGAACGTGCGAAGGCACGGCCGGTCGAGTACTGGAAGGAGAGCGCAACCGACCAGGAAGACGCGTACGGTACGGACCCAGAATCCTCCCTCATGCCCCCGGGCACTCTTCGGAGTGGTCGGGGGCTGAGTATTTGTACCTGCCCCGTCGCGCCACCATCCCGGCGAAGA
The DNA here is from genome assembly GCA_050114915.1 of Gemmatimonadales bacterium. Taxonomy (GTDB): domain Bacteria; phylum Gemmatimonadota; class Gemmatimonadetes; order Palauibacterales; family Palauibacteraceae; genus JARFPW01. The sequence goes on from JASFRN010000056.1 coordinate 13,219, forward strand.
CATATTTTTCAAAAAAAGGTGTGGGGAAAACGTGTGGAAAGCGAGTGGAAAAGTATGAAAATATGTTGCCGGGCAGGACGATGGGCCGTGTCGGTGAACCATGCGGGGTATTCCCCGCCGTCGTGGATTGGTCGCGTGCAGGAGTGTCGATGATTCGACGTCTCTGCGTGCGTACTCCGGGCCCCGGCCTCGTCGAGATCACCGACCGCGTTCAGGAGGTCGTGGGGGAAGCCGGCATCGGGGAAGGGCTCTGCACGGTGATGATCCAGCACACGTCGGCGAGCCTGACGATCCAGGAGAATGCCGACCCCTCGGCGCGTCGCGACCTGGAGGCCTGGCTGTCGCGCCTGGTGACGGAGGACGACCCGCACTTCACGCACACCGCCGAGGGACCCGACGACATGCCTTCGCACATCAAGTCGGCGCTCACCTCGACGACGCTGTCGATGCCGGTCGTCGAGGGGCGGCTCGCGCTCGGCACGTGGCAGGGCATCTACATGTGGGAGCACCGTCGGCGCGGCAGCACGCGCAACTGCGTCGTCCACGTGACCGGCGACTGAGGCGGCGCGTTCACCTGGCGCGGCGGCGAATGTCGCGCGAGCGGCGCCGGCTCGCGACGACCGACGCGCCGCTGCGCAGCCGCACGAGGTAGCGCGATCCGGTGTGCGGCCGGAATTCCTCCACGTGGTCGAGGTTGACGATGTGGGAACGATGGACCCGCAGAAATCGCACCGCGTCGAGCCGTTCCTCGAGGTCGGCGAGGCGGACGCTGATCAGGTGGTCGCCGTCGGCGGTGAACGCCCGCACGTAATCGCCGGCCGCTTCGAATCGCTCAATCTGGTCGACCGGTACCGTGTAGATCCGGCTTCCCCGCCGCACGAAGATGCGGCGCAACGGACCGTCACCGACCCCACGCAGGCGTTCGTCGAGATCGACGCCGCCACCCGGAGCGGGATCTCTCAGGTCCCGTCCCAGCGCTGCGCGTACCCGTTCCAGGGACCTTCGGAAGCGCTCCTCGCCGAACGGCTTCAGCAAGTAGTCGAGAGCCTGCAGCTCGAAGGCGGCGACGGCGTGGCGGTCGTAGGCCGTGGTGAACACGACGTACGGCCGGTGCCGGCAGCGCTCCAGCACTTCGAGCCCGGTCGCACCCGGCATGCGAACGTCCAGCAGCACCAGGTCGGGGCGCTCTTCGTCGATCCGCCGGATCGCTTCGTCTCCGCTCGCGGCTTCGGAGACGGTGTCGACCCACGAGACCCCGGCGAGCAGCGCCCGCAGTCGGCGGCGCGCCAGCGGCTCGTCGTCCGCCACCAGTACCCGCACTCGCAGGGGCGACGTCATTCCGCGCGCCTTCCGTCCGGTGCAGGAACGAAGAGGCGGACGCGGAACCCGGCGCCGGGGGTCGAGGTGACTTCGACCGCCGCGCCGGGCCCGCAGATGGCGCGCAGCCGCTCGCGGACCGCCGCCAGGCCGAAGCCGCCCTGCCCGCCGTCGAGCACGGGAGATGCTCCCGGGCCGTCGTCGCTCACCTCGATCTCCAGGCCACCGTCGCGCTGTCGCGCCACGATTCGGATCTCCACGGGCCGTGAGGTTCGCTCGACCGCATGGCGGACGACGTTCTCGACGATCGGCTGCAGCGTCAGCGGAGGAACACGTTGCGCGAGAACGTCGCTTTCGAGGTCGGTCGTGATCCGGAGGCGATCCCCGAAGCGGAGGCGTTCCAGGTCCACGTAGGCCCGGGTGAACTCCCACTCCGTGGCCAGCGGCTCGAGCGCTTCGCGTCCTTCGTTCAGGGCGTGACGCAACAGGTCGCCCAGTCGCTCCACCGATCTTTCGGCCGCCGCCGGATCCTCTCGCACGAGGGCCCCGACCGTGTGCAGCGCGTTGAACAGAAAGTGCGGGTTCACCCGGGCCCGGAGCGCCGTGAGCCGGGCTCGATCGGCGAGCGCCTCGGCATTGGCCGCGATCCGCTCCTGCTCGACCAGTCGCTCGCGGATGCGGAGCGCGTACGAGACGCCCGCCACGAGGCCGTAGAGAACGAGACCGAGAATGAACTGCCAGCCGAGGACGCGGGATTCGGCGAGCAAGCCGAGGAACGAGTTGCCGGAACGGAGGGCCGCGACGGCATAGCCGGAGGCCACCCATACCGCCGAATAGACCGAACCGAGCGCCAGGTGGCGCACGTAGAATCCGATTCGCAGCCGATCCGGCCACGGCAGCCGGCCCGACGCGGCCCAGACCGCGAACCCGAGCACGGCCGCGAGGCCGATGCTCACGAGGCCGCCGAACGCGGCACCTGGAAGCGTCGCGGCGTCGTCGTACGAGAGCACGAACAGAATCCAGAGGACGTACAGCGGTCCCCACGCCAGGAGCACTTTCAACACGGCGAGCGGACGGCGCGCATGACCGGCCCCCGTGGACGATTCGCGAGTCATGGACGAAACCTGCGCCCGCGGGAGTCCCGGCGCGAACGCCGGGACGACCGTTCACCGGGTCCACTCGCCAGTTTGCCGAACATCCCTTTGACGTCCGGGCTCCGGGTTGGAACCCTCCCACCACGAACGGGACCGATCCCACCGGGAGGAACGATGACGAGGACGAGGATGCGCGGGCGATGGTCCATGCGAAGATTCGGCCTGGCGCTAACGGCCGCCATGGCCGCGGCGCCGCAGCTCGGCGCCGCGCAGGAAGCTGGGACGGGCGGCGCGCAGGTGTTCACGATCGCGGACAGCCTGGTCGGCGCGGTCGGTGGCGTAGCCGTGGATGCCCTCGGCGTCATCTACGTGGCCGATTTCGGCGAGACCGTCTACAAGATCCAGCCGGACGGCCGGGTCGCCGTGCTCGCCACCGGGCTGTACGGCACCTCGGGCAACGCGGTCGGTCCTCACGGCGAGCTGTACCAGGCGAGCTTCCACGGAAACTACGTGTCGCGGATCGAGCGGGACGGCTCCCGGCGGATTTTCGCCGACGGCTTCCAGGGGCCAGTGGGCGTGGCGACGGCGCCCGACGGCGGCCTGTTCGTGAACAACTGCCGGGCCAATTCGGTGAGTCGCGTGTCCGCCGACGGCGAGGTGACGGACTTCGCCCGTAGCGACCTGCTCAACTGTCCGAACGGGATCGTGCGTCACCCGAGTGGCGACCTCTACGTCGTCAACTTCTCCGACGGGCGAATGCTGCGGGTGACGGCGCAGGGCGAAGTGTCCGAGTTCGCCGTGATTCCCGGCGGAGGGAACGGCCACGTCGTGTTTCTGCGCGGGACCTTCTACGTGACCGCGTTCCAGAGCCAGCGCATCTACCAGGTGGCGCCCGACGGCGAGGTCACGCCGCTGGTCGGAACGGGAGCGCTCGGAGAAGTGGACGGCGGAGCCGGAGAGGCGCAGTTCTCGTGGCCGAACGGGATCGCGGCGGCGCCGACCGGTGACCGCTTCTACGTCAACGACTTCCTCAACCGCACCCCTCCGACCGTTCTCCACAAGCCGGTCCCGCGATCGAGCCTGCGGATGATCAAGCTGCCGTCGGTCGCGCAGCTCATGGCGCAGGCCCTTCGGGACGGCGGGATCGATGCGATGGAGGCGCGGTACCGGGCGTTCAAGACCGCCGCCGCGACCTCGGGCGTGTACACGGAGCTCGAGGTGAACGCGCTGGGCTATCGGCTGATGCAGACCGGACAGCTGGCGGCCGCGACCCGTGTCTTCGAGCTCAACGTGGAATCGTACCCGAACTCGTTCAACGTCTACGACAGCCTCGCCGAGGCCTACATGACCGCCGGGGACGACGAGCGG
>JASFRN010000057.1:0-16654 GCA_050114915.1 Gemmatimonadales bacterium
GCGATCCGAGGAGCGCCTCGTGGCCGCCCGCCCCCTGCACGAACAGCCACACGGCGACGTTGATCGCGATGATCAACATGGTGACGAACGGGACGAGCTCGGTGGGGTTCTCATCGCGAAGCGGGAGCATGGCCCGAAGGGTAGTTCCGGCCCCGCGGAGTCCGCAAACCGGGGCGAGGGGCCGGCGCCGTGGACCGACTCCGACGGCGGAGCGGGGCTACCCTGCCGATCTGGCGTGAATCGGGACCCCTGGTGCCAGAATGTCTGCGAAACGGGCCCATTTCGGGGCTGAAACCCGGCACATCGCTTGCACCTTCGTTCGTCCGGATCGCGCGCGGCCTGGAACGACGGGTTCGCGGCCGTACTCGTGGACAGCGAAGGGATGAAGACGAATGAGTAAAGTGATCGGTATCGACCTCGGAACGACGAACTCCGTCGTCGCGGTCATGGAAGGCGGCGACCCCGTGGTCATTCCGAACGCCGAGGGCGCGCGGACGACGCCGTCGGTGGTCGCTTATACGAAGGACGGCGAGCGTCTGGTCGGCCAGGTCGCCAAGCGACAGGCGGTGACCAACCCGCAGAATACGATCTTCTCGATCAAGCGCTTCATGGGCCGGAAGTCGGCCGAGGTGGAGAGCGAGAAGAAGCTCGTCCCCTACCCTATCAAGGCCGACGACCAGGGCCGCGTCGTGGTGCAGGTCGGCAACGCCGACGGCGAGACGTTCACGCCGCCCGAGATCTCGGCGATGATCCTGCAGAAGATGCGCCAGACGGCCGAGGACTATCTCGGACAGGACGTGCACCAGGCCGTGATCACGGTGCCGGCCTACTTCAACGACGCCCAGCGGCAGGCGACCAAGGACGCCGGGCGGATCGCGGGGCTCGAAGTCCTGCGGATCATCAACGAGCCCACGGCCGCCGCGCTCGCGTACGGGCTCGACAAGAAGGAAGACGAGAAGATCGCGGTGTTCGACCTCGGGGGCGGCACGTACGACATCTCGATCCTCGAGCTCGGCGACGGGGTGTTCGAGGTGAAGGCCACGAACGGCGACACCCACCTGGGCGGTGACGACTTCGACCAGCGCGTGATCGACTGGCTCGTCGAAGAGTTCAAGAAGGACCAGGGGATCGACCTCTCGAAGGACCCGATGGCCCTGCAGCGGCTGAAGGAAGCCGCCGAGAAGGCGAAGATGGAGCTCTCCTCCACCACGCAGACCGACATCAACCTGCCGTTCATCACGGCTGATCAGTCCGGGCCCAAGCACCTGAACATGTCGCTGACGCGCGCCAAGTTCGAGCAGCTGGTCGACGACCTGATCGAGCGCACGAAGGAACCGATGCGCAAGGCGCTGGACGACGCCGGGATGAAGGCGGCCGACGTCGACGAGGTGATCCTGGTCGGCGGCTCCACCCGGATCCCGAAGATCCAGGAGACGGTGCGCGAGTTCTTCGGCAAGGACCCGCACAAGGGCGTGAACCCGGACGAGGTGGTGGCGATCGGCGCCGCGATCCAGGGTGGCGTGCTCGCGGGCGAGGTGAAGGACGTCCTCCTGCTCGACGTCACGCCCCTGTCGCTCGGCATCGAGACGCTGGGCGGCGTGATGACGACGCTCATCCCGCGGAACACGACGATCCCGACGAAGAAGAGCGAGACGTTCTCGACCGCCGAGGACAATCAGCCGTCGGTCGACATCCACGTGCTCCAGGGCGAGCGCCAGATGGCGTCGGACAACAAGACGATCGGCAAGTTCAACCTCACCGGCATCCCGCCGGCGCCGCGCGGCGTTCCCCAGATCGAGGTCACGTTCGACATCGACGCCAACGGGATCCTGCACGTGAGCGCGAAGGACAAGGCCACGGGCAAGGAGCAGAAGATCCGCATCGAGGCCTCGTCGGGGCTGCAGGAGTCCGAAATCGAGCAGATGGTCAAGGACGCCGAGGCTCACGCCAGCGAGGACAAGGAGCGGCGAGAGGCCGTCGAGACCCGCAACAAGCTCGATTCGCTCATCTACCAGACCGAGAAGAACCTCGAGGACTGGAAGGACCAGCTGGACGAGCAGGGCCGGCAGGAGATCGAATCGAAGCTGGAGCGCGGACGCGAGGCCCTGAAGGAGGGCGACGCGGCGGCGATGAGCTCCGCGACCGAGGCGATTCAATCGACCGTCCAGCAGGCCGCGCAGCAGATCTACGCGGCCGCGGGAATGGGGGAGCAGGGAGCCGCGGAGCCCGGCGCTGCCGGCGCGGAACCCGATATGGAGGCGGACGAGAGCGACGAGGACGTGGTCGAAGCGGACTACGAGATCGTCGAGGAACCGGAAGGCTCTTCCTGACGTCGGGAGCCCCCGGGCAACCGTCCCGGGAATAGTCCTGTCTCATCGAAGCGGGCGTTCGGGGAACCGGACGCCCGCTTCGGGCCTATATAGAAGGCAGTGTTGATACATCGACGTCTAAGCCAGGACCAGGAGCGATGACAGAAACCATGCGGACACGACTTAATCTCCTGCTCACGGCCGCCGTAGCTTTCGCGATCGGCATCGCGGCGACGGCCGCCTTCGACCTCACCCCCGCCGGACTCGCCCGGGCCGCGAACGACCCGCTGGTGCTCGACGTGCGCGAGCCTCCGGCCCGAAGCGCCGACTCCGGCACACTGACCGGCTTCGCCGACATCGCGTCGCAGATCACGCCGGCGGTGGTGACGATCGAGGTGGAGCGCGAGGTGGATACTTCCAGGTTCCGGTTCCCCATCCCGACCGAAGAGCATCAGCTCCTGCCGGGTAGCGGGTCCGGGTTCATCATCACCGACGACGGCTACATCGTCACCAACAACCACGTCGTCGAGAGCGCCCAGTCCATCCAGGTGCTGCTCGCCGACGGGCGCAGGTTCGACGACGTGAAGCTGATCGGCCGCGACCCGACCACCGACGTGGCGCTTCTCAAGATCGATGCGCCGAATCTCGTGCACGCGCCCCTGGGCTCGAGCGAGGCGGCGAAGGTCGGCGACTGGGTGCTCGCGATCGGCAGCCCCGGATTCTCGGGCGGCCCGTCGCCGCTGCTCACCACGGTCACGGCCGGGATCATCAGCGCCAAGGGCCGGAGCATCAACATTCTCAACCGCCAGTTCGCCGGCGGACCGAGCCCCGCGATCGAGGACTTCATCCAGACCGACGCGGCGATCAACCCCGGCAACTCCGGGGGGCCGCTGGTCAACGCGCGGGGCGAGGTGATCGGCATCAACAGCGCGATCGCCTCGACGACGGGCAACTACCAGGGCTACGGGTTCGCGGTGCCGATCGACCTCGTCCGCGAAGTCGTCGACGACCTGGTCGAGTTCGGTACGGTCCACCGGGCCGTCCTCGGCATCACGGTCACCGACGTCGACGACGCGGATGCGCGCTTCTACGGCCTCGACAGGGTCGGCGGAGCGCTCGTACGCGGCGTCAACGAGGACTCTCCCGCCGCGGATGCGGGTCTCGAGCCGGGTGACGTGATCGTCAAGGTGGCGGGCCGCGAGGTGAACTCGGTGTCCGACCTGCAGCGCGAGGTGCGGGCATACGATCCGGGCGAAACCGTGACGGTCGATTTCGTCACCCGCGACGGGCAGCGCGAGACGAAGCGCGTGAAGCTGATCTCCGCCGGAACTCCCGAAGAGGTCACCGCCTCGAAGGGCGCGGAGAATTCTACGGTCAACGAGAGCGATCCGCTCGGCATCCGGGTGGAGAACCTGGACGGCGAAGCGCGCCGCTCGCTCGACCTGCCGCGGAGCGTAGACGGCGTCGTCATCACCGACTACAGCGCGAACGGGCCCCTGGGCCGCCGCGCGCCGCGGATCGGCATCACTTCGATGGACGACGTCCGCGGCCTCGTCATCACCGAGGTCAACCGGAAGAAGGTCGAATCGGTCGACGACTACGAAAGCGCCATGAAGGGCGTGAAGCCCGGCGACGTCGTGGGCCTGATGATCTACAATCCGTACCAGGATCCCTCGCAGCAGTCGCCGCTCGTGCCCCTGACGGTTCCGATACCGTCGCACTGACGGCGATCTGGCGGCAGACCGGCAGGGCGGCGCTCCCGACGGGGGCGCCGCCCTGTTAAGTTCGTGGGTGCCCGCTCACCGGTGCGGGCCCGTCCGGCGAAAGTGGCGGAATTGGCAGACGCGCCAGCCTTAGGAGCTGGTGGCCCACCGGCCGTGGGGGTTCGAGTCCCCCCTTTCGCATTCCTGTGCACCCTGGAACCCGACATCTGGATGAGAGCTGGTTGATGGCTTCCGACGACAATACGCACCGAAACGACGGCATCGACGTGACGCTGACCGAGGGCGAAGGCTGGGCCCGCACGCTCACCGTCACCGTGTCCGAGGAGCGGGTCAGCCGCACGCGAACCGCGGAGACGAAGCGCCTCTCGCAATCGGTGAAGCTGAAAGGCTTCCGGAAGGGCAAGGTTCCCTCCGCGGTGGTCGAGCAGAAGTTCGGCCACGAGATCGACGACCGTGTTCAGCAGCGACTGCTGGACGAGGGCTACCGGGAGGCGCTGCGTGAGACCCAGCTCTCCCCCGCTGGGCCCGGACGTATCATTGACGTCCGGTACGAGCCGGGGACCGCGTTCATGTTCCAGGCCGAACTCGAAATCATGCCCAGGGTCACGCTGTCGCGCACCGGCGGATTCCAGGTGAGCCGGACGGTGGCTCCGGTCACCGACGAAGAGGTCGAAGAGATCTTCGAGCAGATCCGCGACGAGAACGGCGAGTGGGCGACGGTCGATCGCGCGCCGGAGATCGGCGACCGCGTCTCGGTGACGATCTCCCCGCTCGCGGAGGGGGCCGATACGCCCGAAGGAGAGGGTACGCCCTATCAGCTCGTGCTCGGCCAGGGCAAGGCGCTCGACGACGTGGAGGCGGCGATCCGTACGCTGGCGCCCGACGAGAGCGGGATCTTCTCGATCGAGTTCCCGCGCGAAGCGGAACCGGGCGAAGAAGAGGCGGAGGCCGTGGTCACCCGCCGCCTGCACATCGCCCTGAACGGCGTCGAGGAGAAGCAGCTCCCCGAAGTGACCGACGAGTTCGCCGCTTCGATCGGCGACTTCGAGACCGTGGCGCAGCTCGAGGAAGCCGTGCGGGAGGACCTCGCCCGCCACCACGAGCGGGACGCCGAGGAGAACGTACGCGGCGCTCTGATGGAGGCGCTGCGGGAGGCGAATCCCTTCGTGGTCCCGCAGGCTCTGGTCGACCGATACCTCGAGAACATGCTCCAGGCGCCCGAGGACGTCGGCGCGGAGGAGCTCCAGCGAATGCGGGAGGCCGTCGGCGCTCACGCGGAACGACAGATCCGTGACCAGCTGCTGATCGACGCGATCATCGAGCAGGAAGAGTTGCAGGCGAGCGCGGCCGATGTGGAAGAGCGGATCACGGAGCTGGCGGAGAGCCGCGGCGTCGATCCGGCGAAGCTGCGGCGCGACCTGGCCCGCGAGGGCCGGATCGACGCGGTAGGCCGCAATCTTGCGGTGGAAAAAGCCTTCGCTTACTTGAAAGAACAGTCGGGCGTCAGCTGACGCCCGAGTCGAATCCGAAAGAACGGACGACATGCCGATTTACGCACCATACGTCATCGAGCGCTCCAGCCGGGGAGAGCGCAGCTACGACATCTTCTCCCGGCTCCTCATGGACCGGATCGTCTTCCTGGGTTCGGCGATCAACGACGACGTGGCCAACGTGGTCATCGCGCAGCTGCTCTTCCTGCAGGCCGAGAACCCGGAGCGGGACATCAACATCTACATCAACAGCCCGGGAGGCAGCGTCTACGCCGGGCTCGCGATCTACGATACGATTCAGTACCTGACGGCCCCGGTCTCGACGATCTGCATGGGAATGGCCGCCTCGATGGGCGCCTTCCTGCTGGCGGCCGGAACGAAGGGCAAGCGGTCGGCGTTGCCGAATTCGCGGATCATGATCCACCAGCCGTCCGGCGGCTCGCAGGGGACCGCGGCCGACGTCGAGATCCAGGCGAAGGAGATCCTCTACGCCCGGCAGCGTCTCAACGAGCTGCTGGCCAAGCACACCGGCCAGCCGGTGGACCGGGTCGAAGACGACGTCGACCGCGATCGATACATGTCTCCCGACGAGGCGCTCGAGTACGGGCTCATCGACCGGATCATCCATCCGGGGGATCGGGCGGCACAGAATGGAACCGGAGACGCGCCGGAGGGGTCGGATTCGGGGAGCGCGACGGCCGGCGGCATCGAGGCCGCGGAGCCGGCGCTCGAACAGAATGATTGACCGGAAGTACCGAGGGGGGATCGCACATGCCGGGCGATAAACACCTGCGCTGTTCGTTCTGCGGAAAGTCCAAGGACAGCGTGAAGAAGTTCATCTCGGGTCCGAACGTCTACATCTGCAACGAGTGCATCTCGCTGTGCAACGAGATCCTCGCCGAGGAAGAGGATCGCGAATCCGCCGCCCGGATCTCCGAGGTCCTCAGCCCGGCGGAGATCAAGGAAGTCCTGGACGAGTACGTGATCGGCCAGGAAGACGCGAAGCGCACCCTCGCCGTCGCCGTCTACAATCATTACAAGCGTATCAATCATCGAAGCGTCATCGACGACGTGGAGATCGAGAAGTCCAACATCCTGCTGATCGGGCCGACCGGGGTCGGAAAGACCCTGCTGGCGCAGACGCTCGCCCGCATGCTGCAGGTGCCGTTCACGATCGCCGACGCGACGACGCTGACCGAGGCGGGCTACGTCGGCGAGGACGTCGAGAACATCCTGGTTCGGCTCCTCCAGGCCGGCGACTACAACATCGCCGAGTGCGAGCGCGGCATCGTCTACGTCGACGAGATCGACAAGATCGCACGTAAGAGCGAGAACCCCTCGATCACCCGAGACGTCAGCGGCGAGGGCGTGCAGCAAGCGCTGCTGAAGATCCTCGAGGGCACGGTGGCATCGGTGCCTCCGCAGGGCGGTCGGAAGCATCCTCAGCAGGAATACATCCAGATCGACACCCGGAACATCCTGTTCATATGCGGCGGGGCGTTCGACGGACTCGAGGAGATCGTCGAGCGGCGGCTCGGCAAGAAGCAGATCGGTTTCGGACCGGGCGACGAAGAGGCCCAGCGACAGAGGGAGACCCTGAAGTCGGTGGAGCCCGAGGATCTCCTGCGCTACGGCCTCATTCCCGAGCTCGTCGGCCGCATGCCGGTCATGGTGTCGCTGCACGACCTGGACGAGGAGGCGATGGTCGAGATCCTCACCCGGCCCAAGAACGCCCTCATCAAGCAGTATCAGAAGATGTTCGAGCTCGAGGGTGTGGGGCTGACCTTCGATCCCAAGGCGCTGGAGGCGATCGCCCGCCAGACGATCGCCCGGGGTACCGGGGCGCGCGGCCTCCGGGCCGTGCTCGAGCACGTGATGGTCGACATCATGTTCGATCTTCCGTCGCGCGAGGACGTGCGCGAGGTCGTGATCACCCGGGAGACGATCGAAGACGGCACCGATCCGCTGCTGATCCTGGAGCCCGAAGCGAAGCGGCGGGAAGCCTAGAGGCTTGTCCGAGCCGAGCCAGATCCGGCAGGTGGAGTTCGCGGGGGCCATCGGGGCGCCCGGCCAGGAGGCGCCCGGCCACCTTCCCCAGATTGCCGTCGCCGGACGGTCGAACTGCGGCAAGTCCAGTCTCATCAACGCCCTCGTCGGGCGTAAGAAACTCGCCCGCGTCTCGCAGCGGCCCGGGAAGACCCAGGAGATCAACTTCTACCGGATCAACGACCGCTTCTACCTCGCCGACCTGCCCGGCTACGGGTTCGCGAAGGCGCCGGACGGCGCACGCGAGCGCTGGCGCCGTCTCATCGAGACGTTTCTCGAGTCGAGCCCGCACCTCGCCGGCATCGTCGTGCTCATCGACGCGCGTCGTGGGCTGCTCGAGCAGGACGAGCTGCTGCTGCGCTGGCTGGCGGAGCTGCAGATCCCGGCGCTGCTCGCCCTGACGAAGATCGACAAGCTGAACCGAAGCGGTCGAGCCCGGGCCGAACGGGAGCTTCGCGACGCGCTGGGCCTGCCCGAGGATCAACTCATCGCCACGTCGAGCATGACCGGCGAAGGCGTCGACCTCCTGCGTGCGAGCCTGTTCGGCCTGCTCGACGCCCAACCCGCCGGCCGCTGAGCATTCGGCGCCGGCCAGAGGAGCTCCTCACATGACACGACTGCCCAACCGATCGATGCGCTGCGTCGTGCCGGCGCTCTTCTTGTGGCTGACCGCCGGATGCGGCGGCGCGGCCGCCCAGGGGAACGAGGATGCCGCCGCGCAGCAGGCGCCGCTCGACGCGGAGACCTGGAGCGCGGAGCTGGAAGTCCGCAGCGGCGCCTCTCATCCGCTCGTACCGGTGGGCTACGGCACGCTTTCCCAGGACGCGATAACGGTGCCCCTCCGGGAAGGGGGACTGCAGATCAAGGTCGTGCCGCTGTCGGAGTGGGTGATCCGACTGACCGCGCCGGACACGTATCGGCGCCTCAACGGCTACAAGGTCTCCAGGGCCGAGGACATTCTCGATCTCAGCCGCCGCGCTGGCGAGCGCGGCTGGCCGCTGGTGGCGTTCGTGACCTTCTTCAGCCGCTCGGTGGAGGAGAGCTACGAGCCCTACGACCTGCAGATCAACAATCAGAGCCGGTTGTACCGGCCGTTCGACATCATCGCCGTCACGCCGGACTTCGGCCGTGCCCGGCTCGACCAGCAGGAGTCCCAGGTCGCCCTCTACCTGTTCTCTCCGGACATCGATCTCGACCTGCCGACGACGGTACGCTACGGAAACGCGGAAAGCGATCGCTGGAACGGCATCCGACGCTCGCTCGACTCGGAGCGCTCCCGGGCCAACTCGCGCGCCGGAGCGGGGCCGCCCTGACATCGCGGCTCACGCCTCGATGTCGTACTCCTTGAGCTTCCGATAGAGCGTCCGCTCGCCGATCCCGAGACGCTCGGCGGCGCGTCGGCGATTTCCGCCCACCTCTTCGAGCGCGATCTCGATCGCCGCGCGTTCCACGTCGGCCATCGTCATGTCGGGCTCGAGATGGATGGCCGGCGCTCCGTCTCCGGTCTCGTCTTCCTCGCCTCCGATCTCGATGGGTGAGAGGCCCGACAGGCCCGCCTCCAGCGCGGCGGCGCTTAGCCCCGCCCCGGCCTGCTCCCAATCGCCGCCCTCCGCGTAGCGGCGGCGAAACCGCTCGAATTCGGTGCGCAGGTCTTCGAGATCGATCTTCATCTCGACGAGCGTGCGAAACAGGAACTCCATCTGCGGCAGCTGGGCCGTCTCGTCTCCCGACGGTGCGGGAATCCGTCGAGTCTCCTCGCCACCGGCCCGCACGGGCAGCAGCGCGCGTCCGCTCGTCTCCCGCACGGCCAGCGGGATGTCGTCGGCCTCGATCACCGCCCCCGGGGCGAGCACCACCATCGACTCGACGAGATTCCGCAACTCGCGGATGTTCCCGGGCCACTCGTAGTCGAGCAGGATCTGCATGGCCTCGCTGGACAGACCCTTGAACTCGCGGTCGTGCTGTCGGCTGAGTTCGTCGACGAACCGGCGAATGAGGATCGGGATGTCGCTGCGGCGCTCGCGGAGCGGCGGCATGCGGACGAGGAGGACGTTGAGGCGGTAGTAGAGGTCCTTCCGGAAGCTGCCGCGGCGCACGGCGTCGCGCAGGTCCTGGTTGGTGGCCGCGATCACGCGGACGTTGACCTCGATCTCCGTATCGCCACCGACCCGCATGAACCGCTTCGTCTCGAGAACCCGTAGAAGCCGGGTCTGCAGCTGCGGGGGCATCTCTCCAATTTCGTCGAGCAGCAGCGACCCGCCGTCCGCCAGCTCGAACATGCCGCGCCGTCGCGACGTGGCGCCCGTGAACGCGCCCTTCTCGTGACCGAACAGCTCGCTCTCGAGCAGCGACTCGGGAATCGCACCGCAGTTGAGGGCGATGAACGGCCGGCTGCGGCGCGCCGAGAGACCGTGGATGCCGCGCGCAGCAAGCTCTTTTCCCGTGCCGCTCTCGCCGACGATGAGCACCGTCGACTGCACCTGGGCGATCGTGTTGACGCGCTCCAGCACCTCTCGCATCGCCTCCGTCCGGCCGACGATCCCGGTGGCGAGCTGGAGCTCGAACCGCTCCAGCTCCTGGCCGAGGGCCACCTGCACCTCCGCCGCGTCGACGGGCGTCGTCAGAACGCCGTCGGCGTCGAGCGCCTCCGCCTCCGGGCGTGCCGCCGGGTCCACGACCGCCAGCAGCGGCGGGCGCGGGATCCTGGTCGACAGCTGCGCGGCGGCCCGGCGGGCCGCGCGGTCCGTCGGATCGCCCGTCAGGACGAGAGCGAACGATCCGTCATCCCCCGCGCGGCGCTCCAGCGCGTCGAGATCGGGGAGGATCTCGGCCTCGTAGCCATCGGCCAACGCCGCCTCGCGGACGGCGACCGCCGTCTCGATGTCGCCGTCGTGGACGAAGACGCGCGCCATTTCAGGCCTCCGGGTCATGATCGGCCGTTGGACCCGCCAGGAGGTCGACGACGTGGCGGACGAGGGGTTCGAGCACGGCGAGCCCGTCGGCGACTCCCCCGGGGCTGCCCGGGAGGTTGACGATCAGGGTCGAGGCCCGGACGCCGGCGATCCCGCGACCGAGCACGGCGTACGGAGTCGATGCGCATCCTTCCCGGCGCAGCGCCTCGGCGATGCCGGGCGCCTCTCGCTCGATCGCGGCGCGTGTCGCCTCGGGCGTCGTGTCCCGCGGAGTGAGCCCGGTGCCGCCCGTGGTCAGGAGGAGGTCGCACGCCCCCTCGTCGGCCCAGCGCACGATGGTGGACGTCACGGCGAAAGGCTCGTCCGGCACGGTCGCGCGCCGTGTCACCGCGTGGCCGTGATCCGCGGCCCACGTCTCGATGCGTGCCCCGGACACGTCGTCACGGGTGCCGGCGGCCACGCCGTCCGACACGGTGAGAATTCCCAGGCGCACCTCCCTCCCCTCGGTCACTTGCGCAGCGAGCCCTCCGTATAGAACGGCGGCGCGACCACTTCGCCGGGCACGACGGTATCGCGGATATGGACGCCGATCCGGGCGCCGGGCCCGACGGCGGGGGGCAGGTACACCGTACCGATCCCCACGCCGAGCGACGGACTCAGCGTGCCGCTGCGCACCGGTCCGACCACCTCGCCTTCGACGCTCACGTCATAGCCGGCGCGCGGGAAGCCACGCTCGAGCAGCCGGAAGCCGCGCAGGCGGCGCGTCAGGCCTTCCTTCTTCTGGCCGGCCAGGGCGTCACGGCCGATGAACTCGTCCTTCGCCAGCTTCACGAGCCAGCCGAGTCCGGCTTCGAGGGGCGTGGTGATGTCGTCGAGGTCGTTGCCGTACAGGGCGTAGCCCATTTCGAGCCGCAGGCTGTCGCGGGCGCCGAGACCGGCCGGGATCAACCCCGCCGGAGCACCCGCCTCGAGCAACGCCTTCCACACGGCCGTGGCGCGACCGTTGGGAAGGTAGAGCTCGAAACCGTCCTCGCCCGTATACCCGGTGCGGCTGATCACGCCGGGCGCCCCGGCCACGTGTCCCTGGCGGAACTGGTAGAACCCGATCGGATCGATCGGCTCCGAACACAGCGGCGCCAGGATCTCCTGCGCCTTCGGGCCCTGCAGCGCGAGGAGCGCGACGCCGTCGCTCTCGTCCTCGAGACGGACGTCGAACCGACCTGCCTGCGCCTGGCAGTGCTTCCAGTCCTTCGCGTGGTTGGCGGCGTTCACGACGAGCCGGAAGCGGTCCTCGCCCAACCGGTAGACGAGAAGATCGTCGATGATCCCGCCGCTCTCGTGGCACATCACGCTGTACTGCGCGTCGCCGATGTCGAGCGCGTGCGGATCGTTCGTGGTGATGTGAGCCGTGAACTCGGCCGCTTCGGGCCCGGTGACGAGGAACTCGCCCATGTGCGAGACGTCGAACAACCCGGCGGCGGTCCGCACGGCCTCGTGCTCGCGGCGAATCCCCGTGGGATACTGGACGGGCATCGAGTAGCCGGCGAACGGCACCAGCTTGGCATCGAGCTCCACGTGCACGTCGTACAGCGGAGTTCGTTTCAGATCGGACATCGAATCACTCGTTTGGTTGGTGCGGGTGAAACCACTCGTCGGGCTCCTGCCCGTCGAAGCACTGGTCTCTATAGAATGTAGCGTCTAAGGTCATCATCCTCGACGATCCGGGCCAGCCGCTCGCGTACGTCGGCCGCGTCGATCCGAATGGTCGCGCCGTCTCCCCACTCCTCGGGCAGCCCGAACATCACGTCGTCGAGCAGCGTCGTCATGACCGTGTGCAGGCGCCGGGCCCCGATGTTCTCCATGCGCTGGTTCACGTCGGCAGCGATCCGGGCGATTTCCTCGATCGCCTCGCGGGTGAAGTCGAGATGGCAGCCCTCGGTGGCGACGAGCGCCTGATACTGGGACAGCAGCGCGTTCTTCGGCTCGAGCAGGATACGAACGAAATCGGCCTCGTCGAGGCTCTCGAGCTCGACGCGGATCGGGAACCGCCCCTGCAGCTCCGGCACGAGGTCCGACGGCTTGCTGACGTGGAACGCGCCCGCGGCGATGAACAGGACGTGTTCGGTCGCCACCAGGCCGTATTTCGTCTGGACGGTGGAGCCCTCGACGATCGGCAGCAGATCGCGTTGCACCCCCTCGCGAGACACGTCGGGCCCGCCACTGCTGCCGGCGCCGCCCGCCACCTTGTCGATCTCGTCGAGGAAGATGATCCCCATCGTCTCGGCGCGATCCAGCGCCTCGTCGACCACTTCGTCCATGTCGACGAGCTTGTCGAGCTCTTCGGAGAGCAGAATCCGGCGCGCCTCCGATACACGGACTCGTCGCCGCTTCGTGCGCTTCGGCAACATGTCGGAGAGAACTTCGCCGAAGTTCCAGTCGACACCTTCCATGCCGGTCGCCGACATGTCCATCACCGGCAGCGCGCTCTCGGTCACTTCGATCTCGATCTCGCGGTCCTCGAGCTTCTCGTCCCGCAGCAACCCGCGCAGCTTCTCGCGCGTCCTGCGTCGGCGCGCCGCCTGGGGATCCTCGGTCTCCTCCGGCGCCGCCTGGCCTCCGGCGCCGACCAGGAAGCGGCGCTCACCGCCCTCGCGATCCGCGATCGGCCCGGCCGCCACCGGCGGCAGGAGCAGATCGAGCAGCCGCTCCTCGACCCGCGTCGCGGCCTCGTCGCGCACCTCGTCCTCGCGCTCGACCCGCACGAGGTTCACGGAGACGTCGACCAGGTCGCGCACCATCGACTCCACGTCGCGCCCGACATACCCGACTTCGGTGAACTTCGAGGCCTCGACCTTCACGAACGGCGCGCCGGCGAGCCGCGAGAGGCGGCGGGCGATCTCCGTCTTCCCGACGCCGGTCGGCCCGATCATGATGATGTTGTTCGGCAGGATCTCGTCGCGCAGCTCGTCCTCGACCTTGCGGCGGCGCCACCGGTTGCGCAGCGCGATCGCCACGGCCTTCTTCGCCTCGTCCTGGCCGATCACGTACTTGTCGAGCTCGGCGACGATCTGGCGGGGCGTCAGCTCGCCGAAATCGGGCACCGCCGCCTCGTCCGCGGTGAGGTCGGTGACCTCGGAGCCGTCGGCCCGAATCGCGTCGCTCACGCCTCCTCCTCTCCCGGCCCGAGCTCCAGGATCGTGAGCTGGTCGTTCGTGTACACGCAGATCTCCGCCGCGATGAGCATCGCGGCCCGCACGATCTCCGCGGCCCTCATCTCCGTGTGCTCGATGAGCGCCCGGGCCGCCGCGAGCGCGTAGCTGCCGCCGGAGCCGATCGCGAGGATTCCGTCGTCGGGCTCGATCACCTCGCCCGTGCCGGAGATCAACAGGCTGCGCTCCCGGTCGGCCACGAGCAGCAACGCCTCGAGACGGCGCAGGTAGCGGTCGCTCCGCCACGCCTTCGCGAGCTCGACGGCCGCGCGGGTGAGGTTGCCGGGATGGCGCTCGAGCTGGGTCTCGAAGGTCTCGAACAGGTTCATCGCGTCGGCCACGCCGCCCGCGAAACCCGCCAGGATGTGGCCGCCCTTCATCCGGCGCACCTTCACGGCGCCGCCCTTCACGATCTCGTCTCCCATCGACACCTGGCCGTCGCCCGCGATCGCCACGTGCCCGTCGCGGCGCACGCAGAGTATCGTCGTGGCATGCATGGTGTCCCGGCCGTCCGCTCTCATCGGGATATGACCTCTCCTGCAGATCTCATTCGGCGCGAGGGTGCGCCCGGCGGTAGGTCTCCAGCAGGCGCTCCTTCGAGGTGTGTGTGTAGATTCGCGTGGTCGAGAGACTGGCGTGCCCGAGGAGCTCCTTCACGGCCATCAGGTCCGCGCCCTCGTCGAGGAGGTGCGTCGCGAACGTGTGCCGGAGCGCATGGGGCGACAGCGGCTCGCCGTCGGTCGCGCGGGCGAGGCGGACCGCCACGATCCGCTGGATCTGCCGGCGGGACAGGCGCGAACCGCGCTCGCTGAGGAAGAGCGGCCCGTCGTCGCCGGCCGACCTTCCGGAGGCGTCCAGCCACCGATCCACGGCGGCCAGCGCCGCCGAGCCGAGCGGCACGATGCGCTCCTTGCTCCCCTTGCCCAGCACCCGCACCTGTCCGCGGGACCGGTCGATGTCGCCGACGTCGAGGCCGTGCACCTCCGCCAGGCGCAGACCGGACGAGTACAGGACTTCCAGCAACGCCCGATCGCGCGCCGAATTCGCGGAGTCCTCCGCGTCGCCGGGGACGTCTTCGAACAGGGAATCGATCTGCGGCCGGGTGAGGAACGCGGGGAGGGTCCGGCCCGACGAGCGGGCGCGAACCAGTCGGGCCGGGTTGTCCTCCCGCCGTCCGGTACGCTGCAGGAACCCGAAGAACACGCGCAGGGTGGAGAGCTTGCGGGCGATCGTGCTGTCGGCGCGGCCGAGCTCGTCGAGCTCGCCCAGCCACGCGCGGATCGCCAGTCGGTCGAGGTCGGCCCATCCCCAGTCGCCGCCACCGGACCACTCGCCGACGAACGCCTCGAACTGCTCGAGGTCCCGCTCGTACGCCTCCACCGTGTGCGGGGACAACCGCCGCTCGCTGGCCAGCCAGCGCAGGAAGTCGTCGGTTGCCGCGACCCGGCTCACGCTACCTCCGCGGTGCCGGACCCTTCGAGGATCACCTCGGCCCAGCGCTCGATCTCCTCGAGCGCACGGGCGCCGAGCATCGAGCGACGCGCCTTCCGCCCGCCCCGGATCTTGCCGGCGGGTGGATCGACGAGGCCGAAGTTGGCGTTCATCGGCTGGAAATGCCCCGGGTCGGCTTCCCGCAGATATCGGTACAGGCCGCCCAGCATCGTCGTCGTGGGGGGCGTGACGGGATCCTCGCCGCGCAGCAGGCGGTCGAGGTTGAGCGCCGCCAGCAGGCCGCTGGCGATCGACTCGGTGTAGCCTTCCACGCCCGTGAGCTGGCCCGCGAAGACCAGGTCGGGCCGGTCGACCGGCGCACCATGAGCCGACAGGCTCGCCGGGAAGTTCAGATAGGAGTTGCGGTGGATCGAGCCGTAGCGCAGGAATTCGGCGTTTTCGAGGCCCGGGATCATGCGGAATACGCGCTGCTGCTCGCCGATCTTCAGGCGGGTCTGGAACCCGACGAGATTCCACATCTGGCCGGCCCGGTCTTCCATCCGCAGCTGCGCCACCGCGTGGTAGCGGTCGCCGGTCTCCGGGTCCTCCAGCCCGACCGGCCGCAACGGGCCGTGCGCCAGCGTCTCGCGCCCGCGGTGAGCCATGACCTCGATCGGGAGGCAGCCTTCGAAGTACGGCACGGCATCCCAGTCGTGGCCCTCGTACACGTCGGCCGCGAGCAACGCGTCGATGAACCGGTCGTACTGGTCGCGGGAGAACGGACAGTTCAGGTAGTCGGCCTCGCCCTTTCCGTAGCGGGAAGCGGCGAACACGACCGATTCGTCGATCGATTCGCGAGAAAAGATCGGGGCGATCGCATCGAAGAACGCCAGGTGTTTCTCGCCCAGCAGCGCCCGGATGGCGGCCGAGAGCGCATCGGACGTCAAAGGTCCGGTCGCCACGATCGACGGGCCGTCCGGGAGCCCCGTCACTTCGCCGACCTGCACGTCGATGCGCGGATGCGCGGCGAGGCGTCGGGTGACCTCCGCGCTGAACAGGTGCCGATCGACGGCGAGGGCCGTGCCCGCCGGCACCCGGCAGCCGTCGGCGACCTCGAGGAGCATGCAGCCGAGACGGCGCATCTCCGCCTTCAGCAGGCCGTGCGCCGTGTCGAGCGCCTCCGACTTGAACGAGTTCGTGCACACGATCTCGGCCAGGTCGCCCGTCTGGTGAGCGGGCGTGGAACGCTCGGGACGCATCTCGTGCAGGCGGACGTGGTAGCCGCGCTCGGCGAGCTGCCAGGCCGCCTCGGAGCCGGCGAGGCCGCCCCCGACGACGTGGACCGGCGAAGCGCTCATTTCCGGCGCTTGCCCTTGCGCCGTTTGCCCTTACCGGACTTCATCTTCTCGGCCCGCTCCGCGATCAGCTCGAGCGCCTGCTCGAGCGTCACGTCTCCCGGCGCCGTCCCGCGCGGGATCGAGGCGTTGACCTTCCCGTGCTTCACGTAGGGCCCGTAGCGTCCGTCGAACAGCT
>JASFRN010000058.1:0-16441 GCA_050114915.1 Gemmatimonadales bacterium
GAGACCTTCCGCCAGGAGCTCCGCGACCTGCAACAGCACGAAGCCGACCGCCAGGTAGACGACGGCAACGCGGAACACCTTCCGCCGCTTCAGTTCCTCGAACGGGTGGAATGCCATAGGCTAGTTTTTGTGTTAACGGATCACCGCTCGGGGGGATGGGCGGCAACCATCCTGGATCTTCCCGCCGAGAATCTGGGGGCCGATCGACCGCGTGGAAAGCCGGCACCGGAAGATCCGCCCGACGAAGAGGCGAGCCCGACGGCCCACCAGCCCACGGCTCACAGCCGGCTCGCGGCCTCCGTCGCCCGCGCCAACAACCGCTCGTCCCCCTTACGCTCCGCCCACGCCGCGAACCCGTCGCGCGGCCCGCGCCACCGCAGCTCCTCCACGTCGTCGAACAGCGGCGCGTCGGTGCGCAGGGTCGCGAGGTCCTTGAACAGCAGCGCCAGGTCGCGCCGCTCGTCGTCCAGCACATCGGCCGGGATCTCCTCGATCGGCCCGTGCCGGTTCAGCAGCTTCGCCGCCGTCACCTTGCCGATGCCGCGGATGCCGGGGAAGCCGTCCTGCGCGTCTCCGACCAGCGCCAGGAAGTCGGGGATGAGCTCGGGCGCGACGCCGAACTTGTCCCGCACGCCCGCCGCGTCCCGCACCTCGTCGTTCCGCCGGTCGACCTGGACGATCCGATCGCCTCGAACACACTGCGCGAGATCCTTGTCGTTGGCCCAGATCTGAACCTGCTCCACGCGGTCGTCGCGATCCGCCAATCGGGCGGCCGAGGCGAGCCCGTCGTCCGCCTCGAGCTCGACCATCGGCCACACCGCGACCCCCATGGCGCCGAGCGCCTCCTCGAGCGGATGGAACTGGGCAAACAGCTCCGGATCGACCCCCTCCCCCGTCTTGTAGTCGTCCCACAGCTCGTTCCGGAACGACTCGATCACGTGGTCGGTCGCGACGCCGAGATGGGTCGCGCCGTCCTCGATCATCTCGAGCGTCGAGTGGAGGACGCCGCCCACGGCGAACAGCTCCGGAGCGTCGTCCCCGAGGAAGCGGCGCCGGCCGTAGAACTGGCGGAACAGCTCGTAGGTGCCGTCGATCAGGTGGATGGTCATGGCACGGAGTATACGTGGAGACGAGCCAGGGGGGGGCGTGAACCCCAAACGCCGCGGCCCGCCCGGCTCCAGGAGGAGAGCCGGACGGGCCGGGGCCGGAGGGCACGTCGGCTCAGCTGCCGCCGGCGGCGCCCTTCGTGTTGCCGTTGTCATGCCCTTGCATCGGCCAGTCGCTGACCGCGAGGCCGAGCGATTCCGTCTTCACCGCGACCAGGTCGCCCTCGATCTCCGACGCGAGGTACGCGGTGCCGTCGGAAGCGATCGTCACCCCACCGCCGAGCGTCTTGGTGGTGCCGGGGACGGCGTACGTCCACATCGAGGCCCCGCCCGGCGTGAAGGCGTTCAGGATTCCCACTCCGCCGAACACGCAGCCGGTCACGGGCACGTACACGGTGGCGTCCGCGCCGACCGTCGGGCCTTCTTGCACGCAGCCCTGCAGCGAGGCCGTCCACTGCTCCGTGCCATCGGAGTTGATCGCCCACAGGTCGCCGATGTTCGGATCGACGTTCGGATCGTCCGACCCGGAAACGATGTAGACGGTGCCGTCCGACGCTAGCGCCGGTGAGCCCTCGATGATGCCGCCGGTCGGGAAGGTCCATGCCTCGGTTCCGTCGGCGTTCAGCGCGTACAGGTTCCCGTCGATGACCGTGTTGCTGCCGTCGAAGCCCGCCTGACCTCCGAAGTAGACCGTGCCGTCGCCCGCGACCGCCGCCTCCTGCGGATAGCCGGTCGTCGCATACGTCCACTTTTCGGTCCCGTCCGCGTTCACGGCGATGAACATTCCGGACGAATCGTCATACCGTCCGACATAGATCGTACCGTCCGGCGCGACGGACGGCCCGGTGAAGGCGCCCACACCCGCGCCCGTATCGTACGTCCAGGCGAGGCTGCCGTCGGGGTTCAGCGCGATCAGGCTCGGCGGGTCCAGGAAGTTGTCGACCGCGACGTACAGCGTCCCGTCCGCCGCGATCGCGGGAGAGCGCGCCACGCCGAACACGCCCCCGGCGGGGTACGTCCATTTCTCGGTGCCGTCGGGGTTCACGGCGTAGAGCGTCCCGAGCCCCGTGCCGAAGTAGATCGTTCCGTCCGCGCCGATGCCGGGCGCGCCGTTGATGTACTCGTCGGCGTCGAACCGCCACGCCTCCGTTCCGTCAGGATCGAGCGCCACGACCCTGGCCGTACTACCGACGGACACGGCGTAGATGGTGCCGTCGGCGGCGATCGCCGTCCCCTTCACCTCGCCCCCGAGGGCGCTCATCCAGCGGGCCTCACCGGCGTTGGCGAGGCACTCGACCGAGAAGTCCGCGTCGACCGTGGCGTTTTCGGCGACGGTGACCGTTACGGACGCGGGCGTCGCCGCGCACCGCGAGTCGATCCCGCCCAGCGTGACCATCGCGGAGCCGACCGGGATGTCGGCCAGCGTGACCGACGCGTTCGCGCCGATCGCCTGCGACGTCGATCCAATCGAGACCGAGTAGCCGTCGTCCAACGCCAGCGGGTCGCCCGTCGTGGTGGCGTTGACGCGGACGCTGCCGACCGGATCGGGATCAGGGGTCGGATCCGGGTCCGGGTTCGGATTCGGCCCGGTCGGATCCTCCGACCCGCAGCCGGCCAGCATGATGAGCATCGCGGCGGTGATCGCCCCGGAGCGGAGCCATGAACCTTGTAGCGCCAGCATCGATTCCTCCTGGTGGAGCACGTGAGTGAAAACAGGATGGATCGATGATCGGCGCCCGCAGCTGATGAGAATTGCCGCTACGTTGCGGGTCGTTGCCATTTTGTTGCAGACGGGCGCAACGCGCCGGGACGGCGCAACTTCCGGGGATCCGGCATCAACTCGAAACTTGACTTTCGGCGTCATTCCGGCGATACTCCCGCGCCTTCGGCAAGGTGCCGAAGAGCGCGAGAAACGCGGCGCGGGGACTCGTCCCCGCGCGAGAGAGTCATGAGTCGGCAGGTACGGGTCATCCGCACTCCGACGAAGACAAATCGAAGGAGCAGGATCGATGCGTACGAAGGGTACCGTTAAGTGGTTCAGCGCCGAAAAGGGCTTCGGGTTCATCACGCCGGCCGACGGCGGCAAGGATTGCTTCGTCCACCACTCGGCCATCCAGGCCGAGGGCTTCAAGACCCTGGACGAGGGCGACCAGGTCGAGTTCGACGTGACGCAGGGTCAGAAGGGCCCGGCGGCGGAGAACGTCGTCAAGGTCTGAACCAGGCCTGACGGAATAGCAGGAAGGGGCCGCTCCATCGGGGCGGCCCCTTTTTCTTGTGGGCAGGTGGTTGCCCGGCGGAACCTCAGTCGGACGACGCCGGCCGCGTGAGCCCGTACATCCGCACATGCTCGACGCCCAGCTCGTCGTGCTCCATCCCGAGCAGATAGTCGTCGCCGATCTCGAACAGCCGCATCTCCTCGGGGATGTAGCCGTGGCAGACGAACGCGCCCCCCGGGTCGAGCACGATCGCCCGCTCCGGACCCTCCCACGTCGGCCGCCGATAGCGCCGGATCCACAGATCGCCGTCCGTGTCCACCCTGAGCGCCGACAGCGCCGGGAATCGGTCCGCGATCGGGATGTCCGGATCGAGCACCGCGGCGAGGAAGCTGGTGTCGCCGTTCGCCTGGGCCCGTTCGCGGATCGAGCGCGCCCGTGCCTCGACGTCCGCGTCGGTGACCTCGCGGCCGCCGCCCGTCCAGCGGTAGAGCGCGGCGAGCGAGCCGTCGGTCGCCAGGACCTCGACCTCCCGCTCCCGCCCGCGTCCCACGTACGCGCGGTCCGCCCATCCGGCCACCTCCGTGCGGGCCTGGAAGATCGGGCCGCTGACGAAGAAGAGCTCCGGGGGACCGGCCGGGCCGAGCTGCCCGTAGTCGTAGCGGCCGAGCGTGTCGGCGACCGAGCCATCCGCGGCGTGGCGGATCACGTACAGGTACTGCGGCTTCATCCCCTGCTCGGCGAGCTGGAAGTCATGGTGCGCGACGAGGTAGCCGTCATCGACCGACACGACGTCCGGGGCGTTGGCGTACCGCGGACTCAACGTGGCCGAGCCGGCGAACTCGCCCGTGCCGTCGAAGCGGGAGAACCGCTGGTGGTTCGAGTCGAACACGACCATCGAATCCCCCGGCAGACGCCACAGCCGGTACGGCCGCTGGAATTCGCCCGGGCCGTCCCCCTCGCGCCCGAACGTGACGATGTGCGCGCCGTCGGATCCGAATACTCGGACTTCGCGGCTGCCTTCGTTCGCGATCGCGATCCGCCCGTCGGAGAGCCGCGCCCCGTCGAATGCCCGGTGCAGCTCCTGCGCCGGGTTGCCGCTCGCCACGCCGATCTCGAGCGTCGGCTCGCCGCTGACCCGGCACGTGTTCGTCGAGTCCCGTTCCGGGATCGTGTTCTCGACGATCTGGATCCCGGCGCTGTCCCGAGCCACCGTGGTCACCGAGGAGCCCGAGGAAGACGCGCCGTCACAGGCCGCGAGCGCGACGCCGAAGGCGAACAGGAACGGGACCCGGAGTCCGTCCGTGAACACTCAGTTTCCGTCCAACCGTCGCACCGGATACTCGACCACCTGCTGCACCTCCAGCTCATCGACCTGGATGCCGAGGGCCGAGTCTTCGCCGATGTAGAAAGGCGTGAAGCCGTCCGGGACCCGGGCCGTCCCGAGCCAGCGGCCGTCGGCCGCGAACACCGCCCAGTTCGACTCCTCTTCCTGCCACGGAAGCTGGTACTCGGACACCCAGACGTCGCCGTGCGCATCCACCCGTGCGGCCGTGATGGACGGAAACGAGTCGGCGCGGGCGGCATTCGTGAAGTGCTCGCGGATCTGGTTCTCCGCGTCCTTGGCCACGCGGGGCGTGCGTCCTCCGGCCCGGACGACCCCGGAGCCGGCCTGTGCCGACTCGATCAGATCCTCGACGTACGCCTCGACATCGTCGTCCGTCACCGGCCGTCGCGGCCGTTCGAAGCGGTAGATGCGGGCCAGTCCGTCGTCGTGCGGGTACACGCGAACCTCGTAGCGTGCCGGATCGACGACGTACACCTGGCCCCGTTTCGCAAAGCCCCGCGTCGGCCGCGTGAATGTCACGGCCCCGATCGAGCTTTCCCGCTGCTCGAGCTCCAGGGTCGTCGGCTCCGCCGCCTCGGAGACGAACGAACCGTCGAGGCGGTACTTCAGCATCGGCACCTGGAGCGTGAAGCGGCCTGATTCCTCGCGCCCCGGGATGATCCAGCTCGTCGGTATCATCAGCACCGTGTCGCCGACGACGTCCTCAGGCGCGTACTGGCGCAGGTCCGCATGTTCCAGGGCCGGCGACTCGAGGCGACGATCGCCGACGTATGAGCCCTCGGGGCCGAACCGGGTGAACCGCTGATGGCGCTTGTCGTAGACGAGGACCGTGTCTCCGCCGAGAGGTACGAGCCCCCCGGGGGACTGGAATTCGCCGGGGCCGTCCCCTTCTCCGCCGGCCGTGAACGCCAGCGACCCGTCCGGCTCGAAGACGCGCAGCACCTTGTCCCCGTTGTCCAGGACCGCGACGCGCCCGCTCGCCAGGCGGGCGACTTCGTTCACCTGGTAGAACTCGACGGGTGGATCGGCGGCGGCGCCGAACACGACGCTCGGTTCCGGTCCGATCGCCCACCCGCTGACTTCCGAGGTGTCCGCCGGCCGCGTCACCAGCAGCTCGATGCCGGCGCTGTCGGTGCGCGTGAAGGTGGATTCGGCGCCTGTCCCGTCCCCGGCACCGCACGACGCCACGAGCATCGCCAGTGAGAAGATCGCGATCGAGAGCGTGATCCTGCGAGGCATGGTGTGGTCCTCTCGTCCGGATGGCGGGGGACGCCGGGGAGAATTCTAGGGGATGGGAGCCGCGAAGACGAATGCGCGGCACTCAGGACCCAGTGGCCGCCCTGACCTGGTCCAGCTGCCGCCGCACCCCCGGGGCGCCGGGACGCAGCTTCTCGGCGATCTCGAGTACGAGCCGGGCGCGCGGCCACTCGCGCCGTTCGATGTAGAAGCGCGGGAGGTAGAACGAGGTCAGCGAGAACAAGTTGGCGAGCGCGCGGCGGGCAGCCGCCGCCTGCACCGCGTCGGCCGTGTCGGCGGCCAGCGCGCGCAGGCTGTCGACTGCCAGATCCGCGAGCGCGTCCTCCAGCGACGGTAGCCGCCCCGCCATCGTGCCCCGAAGCCAGTCCGACGCGCGGTCCCCGTAATCGATGTGCGCGCGGGCCAGCTCGAGCCGGCGCGCGCGCCAGCTCGCCACCTCGGGATTCTCCGCGAGCCGCGCCGCGCAGTCGGCCGCGGCCGGCTGCTCGAGGAACCCCGCGGCGTCGCTCGCCAGCCGCGCGCAGGCGAGCCAGGCGGGTCCGAGTTCCCCGCGCGCCTCGAGCTCCGAGGCCTCCGCCATCCGCCGATCGTACTCGGAGTCCAGCCAGGCCGTGTCGGGCGCCAGCAGGCCCCGCCGCATCGTCATCCAGTGCAGCCACGAGAGGGCGGCCGTGAACTCCCGCGGGTCCTGCGGCCATCCGTGGGGCCCCGGATACGAGACGACCGCGTGCGGGAATTCCATGGCGTCGAGCCGCTCGGCGAGCAGCACGAGCTCGGCGTGGTTGAAGTCGTCCTCCCCGGCGCCACCGTAGAAGGCGAAGGGCGCCCCGTAGCGCGCGAAGGCGGAGTCCAGGTCCATGTCCGGCGGCATCCCGGCGCCGAAGCCCGCGACGCCGACCACGTGCGGCGCCGCCGCGTACCCGAGCGCCCAGGCGGCCCGCGCCGTCCCCGACATCCCGAACAGGTAGAAGCGACGCGCGTCGAGCGACAGTCGCGGCTGCAGCGTCCCGAAGATCGCGTTGACGGCCGGGGTGTTCGGGTCGCCCTCCACGTCGCTCGCCGTGTTGTACGAGCTCGCGACCACGTAACCGAGCCGCTCGGCGGCCGGAACCAGGCGGCGCAGCGGGACGTCGGCGCGGCCACGCGGGTCGAGCAGCACGACCAGGGGCCAGCGCCGATCCGGCCGGTACGAGCGCGGCAGGTAGAGTGCGAAGGACTGTGAAGAATCGCCGGCGGCCGCCACGTGCTCGAGGATGCGGCCGGTCGGGATGGAGCCGGGAAGCTGGGTCGCCTGGGCTGCGGAGGTCGCGGGGCGGACGGCCGCCGCGAGCGTGAGCGTGGCGAGCACCGCGAGCGCGGCGCCGATGCGCGGTGATCCCATCCCTTCCCTCCCCTCCGCAGACGTCGCCGGTGGCCCTGCTGCGGTACCGGCACGGGGGGACGCGGGTTCCCGGCCGGGTCGCGCGGACAGTTCAACCTGTTCCGACCCGGACGAACACGCCGCCGCGCTCGCGGCGTCGATCGGGTCGCTGCCGAGGCCGAGCGACCCGTGGGCGAAGCGGTGCTAGTCGATCGGCGGCGGCAGAGCGGCACCAGTGTGTGAGATCGTTGAGATAGCTAGACGCTCGCGAAGCCCGTCACGGTTCGCGAACTCTCGGCGCCGACACCGGCTTCAAGTCCCGATAGAGCCGATCCGGCGCCACGTCGAGTCCGCCCGGCCAGGCGAGTGTCCCGGTCCCCTCGTCGATGTATACCCGCTCGAACTCGCCCGGGTCGTTCCAGCGCTCGAAAACGCCCTTCCCCACGAGGTCCGAGAGGTCGACCTCACCCTCCGTTCCGTCTTCGAAGCGGATCCACACCCGATAGTCCGGTCTCGCCTCGACCTGAACGATCCTGTACAGCATGACTTCTCCTACCGCAGCGGCTCGATCTCATCGAGCGGCTCGTGGTCACGCGCCTGTGCCAGACGCGCCACAACTCCTCCTGGTGAACCGTCGCCCACTCCACCACGAGGCCGCGCACGCGGGGGCTCAACCCTCCCTCGAGGATGGTGAGATCCTCGATCGCGACGACCGCCTCCCGACCTCCATAGATGGCATGGAAGTGCGGCGGGCCGTGCTCACGCCAGTAAATGTATATCGAAATCCCGAAGAACTCGCTGATCTTCGGCATACTTCCGCGCCCTCCGCTCTCGACCGGGGCGCGGCCATCCCCTACTCTGACTTCGGCCCGTAGCCCGATGCTTCTCCCCGTGGAGAGTCTATGCCCGCTGGTCATCAGATCTTCATCGCGGACCCCAACCCCTGAGCCGCCATGTCCCCGACCCGACGCGAAGCCATCGCCCAGCTCACTGCCCTCGCCGCCGCGGCCAGCCTGCCCCGCCCGATCTGGGCGCTCGGCACTCGCCGCAGCCCCGACCCCCTCGACGGCACGATCGCCGACTACCTCGCCGGCCTGGAGCGCGGCGACTGGACCGTGGCCGAGGTCACGAGCGCCGCCCTCGAGCGTTGCCGGACCACGGGCGCGACGCTGCGGGCGATCGACGCGCTGTCGGAGACGGCGCTCGACGAGGCCCGGGCCGCCGACCAGCGCCGGCGCGTCGGAGCGAACCTCGGACCCCTCGACGGGGTCCCCGTGTTCGCGAAGGCGATCTACGACATGGACCGGACCCCGACGACGGCCTCGAGCGCCGAGTGGGCGCGCCTCTTCCCCGACGACGTGCGCCGCGACTGCATCGAGATCCGGCGATTGCGCGTGGCGGGCGCGCTCGTGCTGGGCAAGACGGCGGCCGACGACTTCGCCTACCACGGCGTCGGGACCAGCAGCCACACCGGCCAGGTCGTCAACCCGTACGACCCGAGCGGCACGCGGACGCCCGGCGGCTCGAGCGCGGGATCGGCGGTGGCCGTGGCGTGCGGGATGGCGTTCGCGGCGCTCGGCACCGACGACGGAGGCTCGAACCGCATCCCGGCCGTCTGCACCGGCGTCGTCGGGATGAAGCCTACATTCGGCCTCGTGCCGCGCGACGGCGTCATCCCGACCTGGCCCTACCTCGACACGCACGGGCCGCTCGCCCGGCACGTCGCCGACGCGGCCCTCCTGCTGGCCGCCGTCGCGGGGCCCGATCCGTCCGATCCGCTGGCGCTGACGGGCCCGTTTGACGTCGCCTCGCTACTCACCCTGCGCGATGACGCCCTCGCCGGCGTGCGGCTCGGGCTCGTCGAGGCCCACGTGCCCCGTGATCAGATGAGCGCCGAGGCCGTGGCGACGTGGGACCGCGCCGTGGCCGATCTTCGCGCCGCGGGCGCCGAGATCGTGCCCTTCGAGCCGTCCGTCACGCTGGCGACCTACCGGAGCGCGTTCGACGAGGCGGCGAGCCGGCGCGGCGACGTCCCCGTCAACCACCGCTCCCCCGCCCCGACCGCCAACGCGTACCAGCTCTACTTCGCCGGACGAAGCAAGAAGCCGCGCGAGCTCATGCGGCGTGGATACCCCGCCTTCCAGCACTACTACGACGTGCTGCCGGAGACCTACGAGGAGTGCGTGCCGCTGTTCGACCAGCCGATGCAGAACGACCCCGCGGGCCAGTCGTTCGCCAGGTCACGCGCCGAGGTGGTCGCCGCGCTCGCCGCGTCGATGCGGGAAGCCGGCGTCGCGGCAATGGTCTACCCGACCATGCCGTTCAATGCCTTCTCGCTCGCGGAGGGATGGCCGGACGTCCACACGGCGCTTGGTTACGGCAACTGGCTCGGCCTGCCCGAGGTGTCGGTGCCGAGCGGCCTGGGCGCCGACGGGATGCCGGCGCTCAACCTGTCGCTGGTGGGCCTGCCGGGCCGCGACGCCGAGGTGCTGGCGATGGCGCACGCGTACGAGCGGGAGGGTGGGGGCTTCGTGGCGCCGGACAACGGAGTGCGCGGGTCGTAGCGCTCCGGCCGGACGCGGGACTCAACCGACCGGGCGAGCCCCCGCCGCGATCCGCTCGCGGTACGCCGTGTTCCCGTTCGGCAGCCCGCGCTCTCCCAGGATCTCCGCGAAACGGGGATTCTCCCGCAGCCCGTCGTACGCGCTGAACACGGCCGCAAGCCCGATCCAGGGATCCCGCCGGGCGGCCGCTGTCTCCACCACGCGGACAGCGTCGGAGGTCGATCCGGCCCAGCCGTAGAGGGCGGCGAGGAAGAACACGCCGGGGCCGGTGTTCCGCTCAAGGACCTGCACGGCGTCGATCGCCTCCGGCGACGGGTCGGTCCCCGGATAGGCCCGCGCCACGCTTCGCAGGGCCGGATCCGGGGCGTTTTCTCCTCGGGCGAGCGCCTCCAGGCTCCCCGCCGCCCGGTCGGGCCGGTCGAGCCGGAGCAGAAGTCCAGCTTCCATCAGTCGGGCCACGGTGATGCTCGGATCGATTCTCAGAGTACGCTGGACCTGTGCCAGAGCCTCGTCGTCCTGGCCGAGACCCGCCAGAGGAATGGCGAGCAGCAGGTTGGCGACGGGCCCGAGCGGGTTCAGCTCGACGGCCCGTCGGCAGGCGGGCAGCGCGTCGGCGTCCCGTCCGCCGATCGCCAGCGTCTCGCAAAGCCAGGCGTGCGCCGGCTCGTAGTTCGGGTTGAGCTCGATGGCACGCCGGAGGTAGCGCTCCCCCGTCTGCAAATCGAACTCGTACTCCGTCGCGATGATGCCGCGCGCCGCCCGCGCCTCCGCAAGATCGGGGGCCAGGCCGAGGGCCCGCTCCGCCGCGCGCAGGGCCTCGGGGTACGCGACCATGCCGGTCACGGTGTGGTCGTAGAAGGGGAGAACACTCCACGCGTCGGCGAGGCCCACCCAGGCGAGAGCGAAGGACGAGTCGCAGGCGATCGCCTGCTCGTAGTAGCCGATGGCCTGGCGGATCGAAATTGGGTCGCGGGTCGCCCACTCGTGGCGTCCCTGCAGATAGAGGTCGTAGGCCTCGAGATCGGGGGTCCGACGCTCCGCGAGGATAGTGATGGCCTCGGGCCCCAGCTCCCGGGTCAGCGCCCGGGCGATCTCGGCCGTGAGCTCGTCCTGGATCGCGAACACATTGGCGGCCGTCAGCTTCCGCTCCAGGACCTGCGACCAGAGGCGGAAGCCGTCGCTCGTGCGGCTGAGCTGCACGGACACGCGAACCGTCTCGTTCGACCGGCGAACGCTGCCCTCGACGATCGCCCCGACGCCCAGGTCCTGCCCGATGGTGCGGGCGTCCACGTCGCGCCCTTTGAAGGCGAACGCGGAGGTGCGCGCCGCGACCCGAAGTCCCTCGACCTGGGAGAGCACGTTGCTGAGCTCCTCGGACAGGCCGTCGCCGAACGCCTGGTCTTCCGGATCGCCGATATTGACGAAGGGGAGCACGGCGATCGAGCCGACCGGACGCGCCCCGGTCGCCTCCGCCACGGTGTCGGGCACCGCCGCGCGCTCTTCACCCACCGTCATGCCGCTCCACCACGCGCCGGACGCGAGCAGAACGACGCCGAGAAGCCCGAGCGCCCCCGCCGGCCAGCGCTTCACGCGCGGCTGGGCCAGGATCGCCGCGAGCTCCTCGTCGCGGGCGGCGGCCGTCCGCTCCATGCCGTGCCCGGTGAGGTCGAAGTTCCAGGCGACGAAGACGGCGAAGGGAAACGCGAGCAGGCAGAGCACGACCAGCCAAGTGACGGCGCGCTCCGGCAGCCCGATGGCCGGGAACACGATGTCGGCCAGCTGCAGCAGACCGAACGCGCCCGCGCCGTACAACGCGATCGCCCGGAATACCTTCCGGCGCTTGAAGTCGGCCAGGAGCCGCAGCCACGATGCGGTCGTCATCGTCCAGCCCGCGCGAGCACGAGACGTCGACGTCGGATAGAGTCGGGATGCGAGTGCACGTCCCCCGGCTTGTGGATCCTGCGCTTGGCCAAGAGGACTGATCCTGCGCTGCGAGAGAGGGAACTCAACTGAGAATCGTCAACGAATTCATACACCCCGGATCGCCGCCGGGTCCACAGCTCTGCCTACCGACCGCCGCGCTTCGGCCCGCGGCGACGGAGGCGGCTGCGGGGCCGTTCGGCCGGCGCGACCTCCTGCGACACGGCTCCCTTGGCGGCCCGCTTCCGGGACCCGCTTGCGGCCTGGCGACGGTTGCCGTTCCGGCGCGACTTCCCGTTGCCGGCGTCGCGACGCTTCCCGTTCCCGTTGCCGTTCCCGGCCGTCGTCAGCCCGTCCGCCTGCCGACGCGGGATCGCCTCGCCGATCATGCGCTCGGTCGCCGTCACCCAGGCGGCGTCGCCGCTGGTGACGAACGTGGAGGCGACGCCCTCGTTCTCGGAGCGGCCGGTGCGGCCGATTCGGTGCGTGTAGGTCTCGGGGGTGTTGGGCACGTCGTAGTTGATGACGTGGGCGACCTCGTTCACGTCGATGCCCCGCGACGCGATGTCGGTGGCGACCAGGACGTCGTAGCGGCGCGACCGGAAGCCCTTCATGGCGCGATCCCGCGCGTTCTGCGACATGTTGCCCTGCAGCCCCACGGCGCGGTGACCCGCCGCCTCGAGCTGCCGCGCCAGGCGCTTCGCTCGCCGCTTGGTGCGCGTGAACACGATCGCCGAATCCGCGCCGTGGAGCAGGTGCTCGAGCAGCGCCCGCTTCCCGCCTTCGGCCACGTGGTACAGCCCGTGGTCGATCGTCTCGGCAGGCGTGTCGTCCGACATCTCGACCACGTGGGGTCGGTGCAGCAGGTCGTCGGCCAGCCGCCGGATGTCGCGCGGCATCGTCGCCGAGAACAGGAGGTTCTGACGCCGGCGCGGCAGTGCGCCGATGATCCGGCGGATGTCGGGGAGGAAGCCCATGTCGAACATGTGGTCCGCCTCGTCGAGCACGAACGTCTCGACCGCGCCGAGCTTCAGCTCGCGCTGGCCGAGCAGGTCGAGGACGCGTCCCGGGCAGCCGACGATGACGTCCGGCCGCTTCCGCAGCGCCTGGATCTGGCCGTGCGCCGACACGCCGCCGTAGATGGTGACCACCTTCACCCGCGTGAACTTCGCGAGCATGCGGATCTCCTCCGCGATCTGGCGGGCGAGCTCGCGCGTCGGCGCGAGCACGAGGGCCCGGGGCCCAGAACCGGAGCCGCCGCGGCCGGCGGCGTCGCCGGTCAGCAGGCGGTTCAGCAGCGGCAGCGCGAACGCCGCCGTCTTGCCCGTCCCCGTCTGCGCGAGGCCGAGCACGTCGCGGCCCTCGAGCCCCGCCGGGATGGCGGCGGCCTGGATCGGACGCGGGGAGGTGAAGCCGGCGGCGTCGACGCCCCGGACGAGAGATGTGTGAAGTGCGAGCGCGTCGAACTTCGTTCCATGATTACTGGACACAATGATTCCAATTTCCGCTGTACGCGTGCAGGCCAGGCCCATACGGCACGGCTATTCTTTACTTAGGACCCGCACAACAGCGAAGGGCGTAAGAAGGTCGTTCGGAGGGCGAGATCTGGGAGGGAAAACTCGAAGATCCTGTTGTTCGCCACCATCGAGAAATCCTCGATGCGGTGCGGAGTATAGCGGGGCGGGTGGCCGGGGGCCAGTGGCGGCCAAAGGCGGGCGCGTCGCCATGGCGGTAGTTTGAGAGATGCCATCGGCACATCCGGCAGACGACGCCTGCTCCGCCGAAACTGGAGAAATGGACGGAATCACACACATGAGCCGCATTCGCATCAGCCAGGCCGGCGTGTTCAAGGTGGAGGGAAAGACGTACTGCATTCCCGAGCACCTGAGCGCGCGCCAGCTCTCGAACTACCGCACCCTGCTCCGGCCGATCCCCGACATCCGGGGAGGCACCCGGCTGTCGACCGAGCAGCGCGAAGCCAGCGAAGCGTACTTCTCCCGCCGCGCCGCCACAGGCGTCATCCCCGGCCTCGACATGGACGCGTGCGCGTCGCTGTCCGCCCGGGAGATGCGCGTGATCCACCGCTGGATCGCGCGGCACCGGGATCCTTCGCGGGACGGGCAACGGGTCGGGTCCTAGGCGCTTTCGCCCTCAGCGCCGTCGCTCCGCCGGGAACGCTCCGAAGTCCCCGGACCAGACCAGGCCCGTGACCTCCCCTCCGTCCAGCTCGAAGTCGAATGCCTCGCCGGAGCGCGTGAACCAGTGGAGGGAGTCGCTCGGGAAGATCGGCACGGCCTCCGCGTCGCCCCAGGCGACCCGCAGGCCGTCCGGCCCGGCCGACACCGTGGTCGCCGAGCCGTCGGAATACTCGTAGCGCCCGATCAGACGGTCGACCCAGGCCGAATCCAGGCGAGCCGTCGCGCGGACTTCCGGTTGCAGCGGCGTCCAGCCATAAGCGAGCGCCGCCGCGCGCACGATTTCCTTCCGGAGCTCACCCGCCCTCGCGTCGTCGTCGTTCACCAGCACGACGAGGCCTTCTCCGCGCGCGGGCAAGCCGACGATGAGCGTGCGGAAGCCGTCGCCCGCGCCCGTGTGCCGGAAGACGAGCGAGTCGCCGGCGCCGTCGACCTCGAAGCCGAGGCCGCGCCCGTCGCCCTGGTCGGTCAACATCTGCTTCGCCAGGTCCTCCGACAGCAGAGAAGACTCCCCGCGCCAAGCGCGGACGATCTCGGCCACGAAACGGCCCATGTCGGGGGCCGTCGAGATCAGACCGCCCGCCGCCATCTGGACGAGGGCCTCCCAGTGTCCCAGCGGCTCGCCGTCCTCGTGGCCGACCGCGCTCACGTCGGTGAGCGAATCGGGGACCGTGGGCGCGAACAGGCTGTGGTCCATCCCTAGCGGGTCGAGGACGAGGCGCCGCATGAGAGCGGGGAACGGCTCACCCGTGACGTCCTCGAGCAAGAGCTGCAGCACGGAGTATCCACCGCCCGAGTAGCGACTCTTCGTGCCCGGCTCGTAGTCGATCGTGATCGGAGAGAAGTCCTCGGGCACGTCGCCCTGGAGGATCTCGACGAGCGTCGGGCGGGCCTCTCCGGGCGCGTACGACGGCACGCCCCACATCGTGAACCCCGCGCGGTGCGCCACCAGCTGGCGGAGCGTCGGGGGCGTCGCCCGCGAGAACTCGTTGTCCGGCACCTTCCAGCGCTCCAGGTACGTGTCGAGGGGTGCGTCGAGGTCGAGAACGCCCTGGTCGACGAGCCGCAGCGCGGCGTAGGCCGTCACCGGCTTCGCGAGTGATTTCACCATGAAGCGCGTTCGCGCGTCCGCCCGTGCCGCGCTGCCGGCGCGCCGCACCCCGGCGACGCGCGTCCAGCCGCCGCCCGCGACGTCGACGCGGGTGACCGCCATGGCCGGCGCGGAGGCGAATGCCATGCGATCGGCCAGGGTCCAGGCCGGGCGCTCCTCGCTCGCGAGGACGATCCCCGGCGACAGCCGCGAGAAGACCACGTCGGGATCGGGCGACGTACGCCCGGGAGTGTCCCCGCTGCAGGCGGCGACGCCGGCGAGGCCGAGAACGAGCGGCGGAAGGACGAATCGGGTCACAGGTCTCCTGGCGGGTGATTATCGGACGTCCAGCGACACGGGGGCGCTTCCACTCCCCATGAAGTGAGACACGAACTCCGGCGGGATGGTTGCGGACGGCGATTCAGCCCTCGGCGGCGCCGGCCGCCAACGAAGAGACGAGTCGCCCCATCCAACCCGTCGACACCGACCTTCGATGGCCTCGATTCCCGTTCGCGAGGAGCGGAGATGCTGCTTCCCATGGTCCTTGCCGCGCTGTCGCTTTCCGGCGGTGCCCTCCAGCAGACCCGTCCGGACTCGTCGCTGACCAAGGCCGAGAAGCGACTCGGGGTGGCCCGGGTGTGGGCCGCCGTGCAGCAGCACTACGTGAACTACGACCGGCTCGCGATCGATTGGGACAGCGCGTTCGTCGCGGCCACGGCGGAGGCCGAAGGCGCGGAAACCGTGCTGGACTACTACCGGGTTCTGGCGGGCATGGTGGCGGCGGTCGGCGACGGCCACACGAGGATCTCCTTTCCGGCCGAGCTGCGGGCGGCGGAGCTGCGCAGCTTCGCGCTCCGAACACGACTCGTCGAGGGGCGGGTGATCGTCACGCAGGTGCGGAACGATTCGCTCTACGCGGCCGGCGTGCGGCCCGGCATGGAAGTGCTCGAGATCGACGGCGAGACGGCGCTCGCGTACGGCCGGCGCCACGTCATGCCGTACCAGTCCTCGTCCACCCCGCAGGATCGGCTGCTGCGGACGTACGACTACGAGCTGTTCCGGGGCCCGGCCGACGAACCCGTGCGGCTGCTGCTGCGGACCCCGGACGGCGACACGCTACGCGTGGAAGGAAGCCGTCGGCTCCCGCGGAACCGATCGTTGCCCCACCCTCTCGTCGAGTTCCGCGACCTCGGAAACGGCACCGGATACCTGGCGCTGCGGAGCTTCGGTTCCTCGGAGTTCTTCGCGGCGTTCGACTCGATCTATCCCCGGGTCCTGGAGACCGAGCGCCTGGTGATCGACGCCCGTGACAACGGGGGTGGCTCCTCCACCTATGGATACTACGTGCTCAGCCACCTCGTCGATCATCCCTACCAGGGCACGAACTG
>JASFRN010000059.1:0-16406 GCA_050114915.1 Gemmatimonadales bacterium
CATCATCAACCCGCTGATCGTCGAGGGGCAGGTGCACGGCGGCCTCACCCAGGGACTCGCGCCGTCGCTGTACGAGGAGATCGTGTACGACGAGAACGGCCAGAACCTGACCGGGACGTTCGCCGACTACCTCGTGCCGACCTCGATGGAGAGCCCGAAGTGGGAGACGGGCCACACGATCACGCCGTCGCCGCATCACCCGCTCGGCGCCAAGGGTGTCGGCGAGTCGCCCACGGTCGGCTCGCCCCCCGCGTTCGCCAACGCGGTGGTCGACGCGATGTGGCACCTGGGCGTGCGCCACGTTGAGATCCCGATGACGCCGGAGCGGGTGTGGACGAAGCTCCGCGAGGCGGGGGTAACCGAGTGAGGCGCTCGAGGTAGCGCCCCGATGTTCGACGATTTCTTCGAGACGGCGAGCGAGTTGACGCGCGCCGGCCGTCCGTTCGCGACGGCCGTGGTCGTGCGCGCCGAAAAGCCGACCTCCGGCAAGCCCGGCGACCGCGCGATCGTCACGCTCGACGGCGTCATGCACGGCTGGATCGGCGGCAGCTGCGCCCAGCCGACCGTCATCCGCGAGGCGCTGGCGGCCCTGAAGCAGGACCGCAGTCGGCTGGTTCGCCTGGCGCCGGAGGGCGAGGGCGGTGGTGGTGACGGCGGCGCCCTGCGGCTCGAGTCTCCCAACCTCGACGGCGTCGTCTCGATGCCGATGACCTGCTTCAGCGGAGGCACCCTGGACATCTTCATCGAACCGCATCATCCAAGGCCGCGGTTGCTCATCGTCGGCTCCCTGCCCGTGGCTCGCGCGCTCGCTCACCTCGGGCGCGCGATGAACTATCACGTGGCGATGGTGGCGCCGGGCGAAGAGGCGCTCGAGACGCCCGAGGGCGTCGACGAGATGGTGGGCTCCGTGGAGGAGCTGGCGGGGCGCGTGTCCCCACTCAGCTTCTTCGTCGTCGCCACGCACGGGGAATACGACGAACCCGCCTTGCGCGCCGCGTTCGACACCGACGTGCCCTACATCGGCCTCGTCGCGAGCCCGAAGCGCGGCGCCTCCGTGCGCGACTCGCTCGCCGCGGCCGGCGTCTCGAAGCTGGACCTCGCGCGGATGAAGTTTCCCGCCGGCCTCGACATCGGGGCCCGCCGCGGCGACGAGATCGCCCTGTCGATCATGGCCGAGATCATCCAGGTCCGGCAGGGGCTGGAGCAACTGGCGTGGGAGGACGCCGAGGCCGCGGCGGCCCCAAACGAACCCGCCGTCGCGATCGACCCCATCTGCCAGATGGAGGTGAAGATCGAGGGCGCGCTCCACACCCACGAGTGGGCCGGACGCACGTGGTACTTCTGCTGCGACGGCTGCCGGCGGAAGTTTGCGGAGAACCCGGAGGCCTGGGCCGCGGCCTGAATAAGCCCAGGTCAGGTCCCCGGGACCCCCTGCTCGAACAGGTCCATGAACACCGCCGCCATCACCTCGGCGCCGACGAAGATCGCGTCTTCATCCGCCACGTATCCGGGCGTGTGCGGCATCCCCACCCAACCCTTCGCCTCGTTCGAGACGCCGAGGAAGTACATCACGCCGGGCACTTTTTCCTGGAACGACCCGAAGTCCTCGCTGAAGATGGTGCTGGCGGTGCGCGGGGCGCGGACCGCGTCGTCGCCGAGCACGCCGCGGGCGACGGCGTTGGCGCGCTCGACCAGCGCCGGGTCGTTGAGCAGGCCTGCGATCCAGCGCGTCTGATAGTCGAGCGTGAGTTCGATCCCGGGGCGCTGCCGCCGGAGTTCCGTCAGCGTCTCCTCGATCCGCTCCCGTGCGGCCCGACTCGTGGCGGAATCGGAGACCGTCAGAGTCGCCCTCGCGTCCCACTCTCCGGCGCCGCGCGGCGTCGTCTGGAGGCCGCGCACCGCGACGAACGACGCGCCGGCTGGGAGCGACGGC
This sequence comes from Gemmatimonadales bacterium, assembly GCA_050114915.1. Classification (GTDB taxonomy): domain Bacteria; phylum Gemmatimonadota; class Gemmatimonadetes; order Palauibacterales; family Palauibacteraceae; genus JARFPW01. Next base: position 1,934 of record JASFRN010000059.1, read on the forward strand.
TGCTCTGAGCCCGGGGTGGCGAGGTCTGCGAGCGCCGCACGCACCGAGCGTACGGCGCCGGTCAGGTCGCCGTCCCCACGCACGGTGACGCTCACCCGGTCACGGCCCGCCAGCAGCGGGCCGGGCCGCGTCATGATCTCGCCGACCGGGAGCGGGGCGGTGTGGTAGGCGAACACGGCGGCAGGCGGGTCGTCGAACACCCCGTCGGCCAGCATCGCCCGCGCCCCCGAGGCCGTCTCCTCCGCAGGCTGAAAGATCAGCATCACGGTCCCGGGAAGCTCGTCGCGGACCGCTCCGAACCCGACCGCCAGCGCGAGCCCGACCGACGTGTGGATATCGTGCCCACAGTTGTGATTGACGCCCGCGACGACCGAGCGGAAGTCCATCGGATCGTCGGCGGTGCCACGGACGGCATCCATGTCGGCGCGGAAGGCGAGCACGGGACCGGACTCGGCGGCGGGAGCACCGCCGCGCAGGACGCCGACGACGCCATGGCCGCCGACGCCGGTCGTGACCTCGAACCCCGCGTCACGAAGCACGCCGGCCACGATGCCGGCGGTGCGGTCTTCGGAGCCGGACGGCTCGGGATGGCGGTGGATGTCGCGGCGGATCTCGATCAGGTCGGCGCGCCGCGCGTCGATGGCGTGGGCGAAGTCCGCGGCTTCGGTCGTTTCCGCCGATGCGCTCTGCCGGGCGAGCACCGCCGTGGGCTCGACGGCCGCGCCGCCAGCCAGCAGCGGCAGCAAGACCGCGAGTCGGAGCCCCCACCGCCTCATCCTGCGCAAACCTGGCATCCCCACCTCCATGTCGTTCCCGCGGTCCCGACATCAATACGTCGGCGAGCCCGGCAGGATCCGCTGGAACCTAATTCATCCGCTCGGCATTGGCGGACGGCAGGATAGACAGATCCGTCCATCAATCATGGAAGAGAGACGCGATGAATATTCGACTCAGGCTCGTGGCCGCGACCGCGGCCGCGTTCACCGTCTTCGCCACGCCCGCGCTGGCGCAGATGAAATCCGACACCGACGTGACGGTAACCGCTTCGACGGCCTCTCAGGCCGGCGTTCTCGTCCCGGCGACGGCCGTCACGCCGAAGGATCCGGACACCGCGCCGCGGGCCGCGATCGACCGGTTCAGCTCGCAGGCCGGGACCCTGCAGGTCCGAACCGCCGGCAACGGCCTGCCCGGCCCGAACCAGCCGGTCGACTTCGACCGCGGGCCCTTCATCACACGCGGGCTCGGCCCCGACGGTACGCCCGTCCAGTACTACAACTTCGACGTCCAGAGTCGCATGCCCGCCCGGCTCTACGTCGTGTATCGGGAGGGCGAGGCCCGGCCGGTCGAGGGTCAGCTCGACATCGTCGACGCGATCCCCGGAGACGAGGGCTACAACGACTTCCGCCAGGTCGTGAAGGTGACGGTGCCGCGAGGCTACGTGGCCAACACCGTGACGAGCGTGGCCGAGATCCGCGATGCCGGCTTTCCCCTGAATCCGACGAAGGCTCTGGTCAACCGGCCGATCGTGCCGGAGGGCTCTACGGCCGGCCGGCGCCTGCACGGCAACAGCCCCGAGCTGCAGCGCGGATGGTACCGGGGCCAGATCGTCTACTACTTCCGGTTCGAGGAACGCGCCCTCGAGGCCACCTCCGGCATGGTGCCGGTGTCGCCCATCTACGTGACCTTCGCGGTGAACCCCGGCCGCCCGGGCGGCGGCCCCGCCTCGGGCTTCCGCACCGAACCGGGCTCGGCGCAGACCCGTAACGTCGTGCAGACGATACCCTCGGATGCCGGCTACTCGCCGCTCTGGTTCGTCAGCGTCTACGACAACGCGGATTTCGGCGAAGTGCACGACCTGCCCTCGGCGTTGCGCGCGAACATCCTGGCCCGTGGAGTCGCCCTCGTGAACTGCCCGATCGTCGTCGTCGACGGCGGTCGCTGACCAGAAAGAGAGAACCGAAACATGTCTCAGATCCTCAGATCCGTCATCGTCACGGGCTCGTCGAGCGGTATCGGCCTCGACGTCGCCCGTTCATTCCTCGAACAGGGCGCCGCCGTCGTGCTGAACGGCCGCAACCCCGAGAAGCTGGCCTTCGCCGCCGAGACTCTCGGCTCCCCGGAGCGCGTCGCCTGGGTCGCCGGCGACATCGGCCGGGCGGAGACCGGGTCGGCGCTGGTCCAGCTCGCCGTCGAGCGCTTCGGCCGGGTCGACGTCCTGGTCAACAACGCGGGTACGTTCGCCCCGCAGCCGTTCCTGGAGGTCACCGAGGACGATCTCGACGGCTACCTGAACGGCAACCTCAGGGGCACCTATCTGACGACGCAGGCCGTCGTGCGGCAGATGAAGCGGCAGGGTGGCGGGAGCATCATCAACATCGGAACGGTGCTCATCGACCACGCGATGGCCGGCTTTCCGGCGTCCGCGCCGCTGGTGAGCAAGGGGGGGATCCACGCCCTGACCCGAAGTCTCGCGGCCGAGCTGGCGGCCGACGGCATCCGGGTAAACGCGGTCGCCCCCGGCGTCATTCGCACGCCGCTGCACGGCGACGCCGACGTGGACGCATACGGGCACGTCGCGCTGCTCGATCGGGTGGGCGAGATGGAAGAGATCACCGACGCCGTGCTGTTCCTGGCGGATTCCGGTTTCACGACCGGCCACATCCTGAACGTCGACGGCGGCTACGTCGCCGGACGGCCCTGAACGAGGAGGAGCCATCATGCCGTACGTGAACATACAGATCACTCGCGAGGGGGGGACGACTCCCGCCCAGAAGGCCGCCCTCATCAAGGGCGTCACCGACGTCCTGCAGGACGTACTGGAAAAGCCCCCGTCTTCGACCTTCGTGGTCATCGACGAGGTCGAGATGGAGAACTGGGGGGCCGGCGGCCTCCCGGTGGAGGAGTACCGCCGACAGCGGAAGGCAGCTGCGGCCAGGTAGTACCGTCATGCTGATCTGCGGGGGGCGGCAGGCGGGGCCAAAGCCTCGCTTGCCCCCTGCAGCCCTCAGCGATCCCGCTTGATCGTGTAGGCCGTCACGCGCCAGGTGCCGTCCTCGCGGCGCGGGATCACCGTCTCGACGGCCGACCAGGACGGCGTGCCCTGGAGCCGGTACTGGAGAATCACGTAGTCGCCGGGGGAGGCATTGGGCGGGTTGGTGATCGTCCGGTAGCCGACCAGCGTGCGCGCCGCGAGCGAATCGAGACCGCTCCGCCCACCGCCGATCGCGGACTTGAGCTTCTGCGGAGACGCGGCGACCTGCAGGGAGTTGGCCCCGGAGACCCAGGCGTCGTCCCATTTCCCATCGTCGATCAGGCCGAGCCACAGGCGCGCCGCCGAGTCCGCGGCCGCCACTTCCGGCGAACCTGGCTCGACCGCTTCCTGCGCCACGAGCGGCCCCGTGACGAGCGGCAGCAGCAGGACGGACGTCCGCGCGGCGGCGGCGAGTCTAGAGTACGGGCGTGACCGAATCACCATTCCTCCTCTTCCCGGGTGGCGCAGGCAGAAAAATAGCGCGCCGGGCGTCATACGCGAAGATCGGCGTGAAGTGCGCCGCCTCTCCACGTGTACACATGTACAGTCAGAGGCGCCGCGGTATATTCCGCACACTCGTTCGCCGGGAAGCCGGCCTTCTCGGCAACGGCGCCGCGTCCCGCACCGTGAAGGGTGAGATGCTCCGCAATCTGCTCGATCGCCGGGTCCCCCAGTTCGTCGGGCTGTATCTCGTCGGCGGATGGGGGTTTCTCGAGTTCCTCGACTGGGCGGTCGATCGCTACCTGCTGTCCCCGGCGCTCATCGACCTCACGGTGGCCGTTCTCCTGCTCATGCTGCCCACCGTCATCGTCATCGCGTGGCGACACGGCACGCCGGGGCCGGACGAGTGGAAGCGAATCGACGGGGCGACGATCGGCGTCAACCTCCTGGTGGCCGCCGGCGTCCTGCTGGCGCTGTTCCACGATCGAGAGCTCGGAGCCACCACGACGGTGAAGCTGCTCGAGGACGCCCAGGGCAACACCGTCGAGCGCGCGGTGCCGAAGGCGGGCTTCCGCCGAAGCGTCTTGTTGTTCGACTTCGAGAACCAGTCCGGCGACGCCTCTCTCGACTGGGTGCCGAGAGGCCTGGTGTTCGCCGTGAGCCTCGACGTCAGCCAGGATCCGTTCGTCACGGTCACGAACACCAACGAGCCGCCGATTCGCGAGCAGCTGGCCGAGGCCGGCGTAGCCCCGGGCGAACCGGCGCCGCTCTCGCTGCAGCGCAACGCGGCGCTCGCCCGCGGCACCGGGTTCTTCGCCTCCGGCGCGGTCGCGAAGGCCGGCGGCGACTCGCTCCTCGTGTCCACCCGGCTGTACGAGACGGAGACCGGCCGTCTCGTCGCCTCGCACGAATACCGGACGACGAGTCCGATGGACGTCGCCGACCGGATTTCGCTCGACCTGCGGCGGGACGTCGGGATCCCCGAAGGACAGATCGAGCAGTCCGTCGACCTGCCGGTCAGCGAGCTCACGACGGATTCGCCCGAGGCGTTCCACGGAATCACCGAGTCGCTGGGGCTGTTGTTCACGGACCCGGCGGCGGCGCGTGCGAAGGCGGAGGAGGCCGTCGCCCTCGATTCCACGTCCTCCATCGCACACCTGATGGTCGTGAACGCGGCGCTGTTCGCGGGTGACCAGGCCGCGGCCCGCTCGGCGATGCAGGAGGCCGCGCGCTACGACTACCGGCTTCCGGAACGCACCCGGTTGGCCCTCCAGGTCCAGAATGCCTACCTGTTCGAAGGGGACAGCGAAGCGGCGATTCGGGCCGGCAAGTACTGGACGGAGGTCTACCCCCAGGATCCCGAGGCCCGGCGGCTGCTCGCCTCGATCTACGCGAGCTCCGGCGACCGCGACGGACAGATCCAGCAGCTGCACGCCCTGTTGAGCATCGACTCCACGGACGTCGACGCGATGCGCTCGCTCGGCGGCGCCTTCGCCGTCGAGGCCGAGTACGACAGCGCCATCGCGTATTTCGACAAGCTGATCGAACGCCGGCCGAGCGATCTCGCTACCCGCCTTCAGCTCGCCGGCACGCTCCGGGCGGCGAACCGCCCTGACGAGGCCAGGGACGAGCTGGAGGAAGCGGCGATCGTCGATCCGCGCGACCCGGACGTGCCGCGCCAGCTGGCGCTGATCGACATCGAAGCGGGCGACCTGCAGGCGGCCGAGCAGCACCTCGACGAGGTTCGCGCTCGCGAGCGCACGCCCACGGAGCGGGAACGCCGGGCGGGTCTCGAGGAGACGCTCGCCTACGCCCGGGGCCAGTTCCAGCGGCTCGAAGAGGCCTTCAGGGAGCGCCTCGCGTTCCTGGACGCGTCTCAGCCGCACGTCCAGGTCGTCACGGCGATCAGCAACTCCGAGTACCTGCTCTACGCCGCCGAAGCCGGCCGCCCGGAGGAAGCCCTGGCGGTGATCGACAGCCTGCGGTCCACGGTCCAGGAGCCATGGAGCCTGTTCCTCGTGCGTCCCGCCCTGCGGATTCACCTCGACATCGGTGACGTCGAGGCCGCCCGCGCGGACGTGGAGGCCGGCCGGCGCCTGATCGCCCAGATCGGAGAATCGGACTCGCGCCTGGCGTCGATCACCTGGGCGGAAGGCCGGATCGCCTGGTTGGAAGACGGCGACTGCCGCCGGGCGATCGAGAACTTCGACCACGCCGACGAACTCGCGCCGCGCAGCACCGTGTTTCGCCTGACCCGACTGGAGTGCCTGACCGAGCTGGAGCGCTGGGACGAGGCGGAGCGGGACGCGGCGTGGCTGCTCGACCGGAATCCGGCGGACGGGAAGGTCCTGCTCGCCGCGGCCCGGCTCGACGCCGCGCGTGGGCGGCGGGACGAGGCGATCGGCCACCTCGAGACCGCGGTGGCCAACTGGTCGCAGGCCGACGCCGACTACCGGCCGGCGCGCGAGGCGCGGCAGATGCTGGGAAGCCTGCGGGGCGCGTAACCGGGCGCCCTAGGGCACCCACGGCCGGCCGGCCTCGGCCGTCTGCCGCCCCTCGGCCTCGAACTTCTCGCGGCGCTCGAGGATCTCGGCGAACCGCGGATCGTCCCGGTAGGGGTCGAAGAAGGCGCCCGTCCGCAAGCCCGTCAGGTTGAAGTTGTCCGACGGACGGTCGACGGCTTCCTCCATCACCGCGAAACCGGCGTCCAGCTCCCCCAGCGCCCCGTAACCGCCGACGAGCACCGCCGCCACGGCCGGATCGAACACCGCGTCCTGCCATGCCAATACGCGGCGGGTCCCTTCTCCCAACTCGGCGAGCGCCGCCTCGCGGCGGCCGGCCAGCGCGTCGAGCCACCCGCGAATTGCCGGCGCGCCCTGCTCCCGTATCAACTGCGGGGTCGCGAGGGGCTTCGTGCTGTCCACCGCGGCCACCAGCCCCGGATCTCCCTGTTCGTACATGGCCAGGATCCGCCAGATGCGCGCGAGGAGATCGGTGTTGGGAAGCCCCTGCGTCTCGACGGACCTCGAGATCTCCTGGGCGCGCGGCCAATCGTCCTCCGCCGCGGCGATCTGGAAGAGGGCGCTCGCCTCGGTATAGTTCCGAGCATCGAGGCGCAGCTCGGCCGCGAGCCCACTGGCGCGGTGCGCGTCACCGTCCATGTCGATGAGGTTGCTCACCTTCGCGGCACGGGCCACGGGACTCGTGGGATCGACGGCGAGCGACCGCTCGATGACCGCGTCCGCCTCCGCGTACGCTCCCTGGTCCGCGAGGTTCTCCCACAGGCTCTGGAGCCGGTCCAGGTTCCGGGGATCGAGCATCACGGAGCGCTTGAGGCGCTCGGTCGACGCCTCCCACTTGTCCTGTCGGCGCAGGATCAGCCCCACGGCCCACACCGCGTCGGCGTCCGACGGCGCGAGACGCTCGGCCGCCTCGAACGCCGACAGAGCGGCCTCGAAGTTCTGCCGGGCGTAGTACTCGTAGTACCCGCGCGCGAGATGAGCCGCGACGCTGCTCGGCGCGAGCTCCTCGGTGCGCTCCATGGCGGCGCGAGCCGGCGAGTCGTCGGACTGCAGGCCGACGAACACGAGCCAGCTCTCCAGGCGGGCGAGCTGCGACCAGGCAGCGGTGTAGGTCGGGTCGAGCTGTACGGCCTGCGCGAACGCGTCTCGGGCTTCGACCGCGTCCGCGTAATCCGCGGAACCCGTGGCCAGGCCGCGATAATACCACTGCTGCGCCACCGAGCTGCCCGGGGCCTGCATCGCGGCCAGCGCGGCGTCTTCCTCCGGCGTCAGCTGCGCCTGGAGCTGCTCCACGACGGTACGGGAGATCTCCGTCTGGATGTCGAGCAGGTTGTCGGGCGTCACCTCTTCGTTGAACTGCTGGGTCCACAGGGTTCGGTCCGACGCCGCATCGACGAGCCGCACCGTGACCCGGATCCGGCTCCCGGAGCTCTGGACCGAGCCCTCGAGCAGGTACTGGACCCCGAGCTCCTTCGCGATGTCGCCGAGGCTCTCGTCGGTGTCCGCATACTCCTGCACCGAGGTGCGCGACGTGACGCGAAGGGAGCCGATGAGGGTGAGCTGCGAGAGGAGGTCCTCGTGGAGGCCGACGGCGATGATCCCGTTGTCCTCGCTGCCGTTCACGTTGCGGAACGGAAGCGCCGCGAGCGTCTCGAACTCCGAGGCGCGGGCCTCGCCGACGAGCAGGTTCGGCGACTCCGCGCCGCCGCGTCCGCCCCCTCCCATGTACCAGCCGGTGCCGAACAGGAGGATCATGCTGGCGAGCGCCAGCAGGCCGGCCGGCCATCGATGGCTGCGCGGGGCGGCCACGATCTCCTCGATCTCCTCGGGCCGGGCCGGGGCCGTCCGCTTCACCCCGTCGGGGGTCGCATCGAACGCCCATGCAAGAACGACCGCAACGGGGAACCCGAGCAGGGCGAGCATGAGGACGAGCGTGACCGTCCACTCGGGCATGCCGAGACGGGGGAATGCCAGGTCGGCCACCTGGAGCACGCCGAAGGCGACGGCGCCGTACACCGCCATCACCCGGAACACGCGTCGGCGCTTGAGTTCGGCGAACAGCGCCTGCAGGGACGACGGGGATCCGCTCATGGCCGACAAGATCGGCCGGCGCGCCCCGGCATAGCAAGGACATGGGCGCGACACCCTGGAAGGCCGTCTGAAAATCGATTTTCAGAGGGTGTGGAGGAGACCCCTCCTGCGAGGGGCATCACGGCCCTCCCGTCACACCACCTCGCGGAGCACCGACAGCAGCCGGTGCGCGTCCGACTCGTCGTTGTACACGTGCGGCGAGATGCGGATCGAGTCGCCGCGGACGCTGACATGGACCCGTTCCGCTTCGAGTCGGCGCATGAGATCGGACGGGATGCCGTTCGGCAGCCGCACCCCCACCATGTGGCCCACTCGCTCGCCTTCGTCGAGGGCCACGCAGCCGAGCGCCCGCGCCTCGTCGGCGATCAGCCGCGTGATCGGCGCGATCGTGGCCCGCACGCGATCGACCCCCCACTCGAGCACCTGCTCGAGCGCCGCCAGGGCCATCGCTCCGAGGATGAACTGCGGGTAGCCGCCCATGTCGAACCGGCGGGCGCCGGCCGCGTACTCGTCCGTGTAGTCGACGAGGCCCGCGAAGTCCGCGGCGTCGGCGCGGGCCTGCCAGGACGCCTCGAGCGGCCGCCCCGTCTCGCGCCAGCGCGGACTCGCATACAGGTAGGCGAGCTCGTAGGGCCCCAGCTGCCACTTGTAGGTGACCGACGCCAGGAAGTCGGGCTGGATCTCGGCCACGTCGAGCGGATGAGCGCCGAGCGACTGGCTGGCGTCCACCACGAACGCAGCCCCGACCTCGCGCGCCCGCTGTCCGACCCGCACCAAATCGACGAACGCGCCGTCCGACCAGTGGCAGTTCGGTACGGCGACCACGGCCGTGTCCTCGTCGATCGCCTCGAGGACGGACTCGGTCCAGCCCTCGAGGGGCGGGCGGCGCACCGTGCGGATCACGGCGTCCCCCGCGGTCGCCACATCATGCCACGCGTAGTAGTTCGAGGGAAACTGCTCGGCGAGCACGACGATGTTCTGGCCGCGCGCGACCGGCAAATTCGCGGCCGCCGTCGAGATGCCGTAGCTGACCGACGGCACGAGCGCGACACCCTCCGCCTCGGCCCCCATCAGCCGGGCCGCCGCCGCGCGGAGCGCTTCGGCGCCCGCGAACCAGCCGTTCGGGATCTTCCGCTCCCACGGGCGGGCCTTCCGGGGCACGGCCGCGAGACCGGCCTCGGTGACGGATCGCAGCTGCGGCGACAGGTATGCGCAGTTCAGGTACGTCACGTCGTCGGGCAGGTCGAACAGCGCCCGCTGCGGCGAGAGCCGCTCCCCGGCGTCGGCACGGTCGAGCTGCGACTCTGCATCCGGTGTCATTCGTCTCTCCCCCCGGCGGAATGAAGCGTGGATCCACAGCCCACAATGCCGCACCCGACACCTCGGGGCGAGACCTCCGGGCCCTGGCCAGCTTGCCATCCCGGCCTCGCCGGCGCGAAGTTGACGGCCTCATGAGTTGGCACGCCGCCCCGCATCGCGTCATCGGCTTCGTGATCGTCACCGCGCTGATCCTCGGTCAGCCCGGATCGGTCTGCACCTTCCGTTGTCTGCTCGGACACGGCTCGGGGTCCGGCGACCACGTCGTGATGGCGGCCGGCTCGACCCCGTCGGGCGGTGCTGCGGGCGACACTTCGGACGACCACGCCTCGTTCTGCCGGCACCACCGGGCCCGACTCCAGAGGACGGCCGTTCAACTGGCGCCGCTCGGAACGATGGCGCCTTGCGAGCGCGTGACCCTGGACGCGCCGTCTGGGGCGTGGAGCGATGCTCGCAACGCGACTCCGGTCTCACCGGCCGAGATCTTTTCCGCTCCGCACCGACCACCGCCCCGCGTCTGAGAGCCGCCGGCCGACCGGCCGGCACTCGCGTTTCCCCGACATCAATGGCTCTCGACAGGAGTGGTATCCCATGGATCATTCATGGCACGTTCCCCCCGCGTACCGGGGACGAAGCGCCGCCTATGCGGCCGCGGCGGCCCTGGCGGCTCTCGCGTTCGCGTTCCCACCGGCCGCGCTCGCCCAGCAGGACACGACCGTCGTCGAAGAGGAATCGCTCGACCTCGGCGGAATGGACGGAGGCGGCGGGCAGAACCTCGAAGCGCTGACCGGCGAGGACGAGACCCCCCTGCAAGTCACGGGATTCGGGATCGGGAAGTACACCTACGACGGGCGTACGAACGAAAACACGTTCGCCGGCAGCAAGCTCGCCGTGGCGCTGTTTCGCGAGCTGAGCGACCAGGTGTGGTTCTTCGGCCAGTTGACGACGCTGCTACAGGAGCCCGAAGCGAGCGCCGAGGGCGACGCGGGCGCCGAAGGTGGCGAAGGCGTCGCCACCGAGATCGAGATCGACAACCTGATCGTCAACTTCACGCCGCCCGGGGCCACCAACGTCAACTTCAGCTTCGGGAAGTTCGACTCTCCCATGGGCTTCGAGCGGGACGACGAACCGCTGAACCTGCAGCCCACCGAGAGCTTCAACTTCGAGCTCGCGCGCCCGCCGAAGATGATCGGCCTCATCGGGCGCTGGAACCCGACGCCGAACGTCGACGTCGCCGGCTGGGTCGCCAACGGCTGGGAAGGCGACATCGATCAGAATTCGGGCAAGACCCTCGGCCTGCGCCTGGGAGCCCGGCCGACCGAGAACACGAGCTTCGGTCTCGCGGGGCTGTGGGGGCCCGAGGGCGTGGACGACCCGGGCACGGTCGCGGACGAGAGCCCGAACCGGTACCTGCTCACCTTCGACTACGCGATCCAGCCGACGGCGGACTTCGTGATCGCCGGCGAGGCCAACTACGGCGGCGACCGGGCCGTGATGCCCGACGGGAGCGACGCGCGCTGGTATGGGGGCCTGCTCACGCTCTTCCAGCGCCTGTCGCAGAACTTCGGGATGACGCTGCGCGGCGAGGTGTTCAGGGACGAAGACGGCGCCCGCACCGGCGTTCCCCAGACCCTGCAGTCGGTGACGCTGGCCCCGACCTACTTCGTCGGCACCGGACGCGAGGGAATCTTCGCGAACATCGAGCACACGACGCTCCGCATCCCCCGGTTCCAGTTCCGGTCGGGGATCCGCTACAACCACTCCAGCACCGAGTTCTTCGACACGAGCATCGGGGCCGGCGACTGGAACATCGAGTACGTGGCCGAACTGGTGGCGACGTTTTGAGCGCGGGAGGCGCGGGAAGGGACGACACGGGAAACCGGCGCGGCCTGTACGACCTCGGCGCGACCAACCGCACGGTGAAGCTGTCGGCGGTCCTCTTCCTGCTGGTGCTGGGCTACGCCTACATCTTCGCCTTCTTCATGGTGAAGCAGTACTCCGGCCTGACGCCCGAGGACGTGGCGGCGACGTACGTGCCGGCCGTCGTCGACACGGCGACCCTTCCGACCGAGTCGAGCAGCCGGGAACAGCCGCTCGACCTGGGCGAGATGCACGAGATGAAGCACACGATCGACACGCAGCTGCTCATCCAGGACAGCCACATCCACATCATGATGTTCGCGATGGTAGCGGCCCTCCAGACGCTGATCGTGCTCGGGCTCGGCTGGCCGGCCTGGCTGCGCGACCTGGTCGTGCTGGGCGCGTTCGGCTCGGGCGCGCTCGACTTCAGCGGACAGTGGTTGATGAAGGCGGGAATCGGCGGGTTCGCGTGGCTGACGATCGCGGCCGGCTGGACGATGGTGATCGTCTACGTGCTGGTGCTCGCGCGGACGCTGCAGGTCGTACTTCGACGGAACTCTTGATTTCGTGAACGCATACGATGGACGTACGGATGGATGATCCAGAGGAGGATGGAATGAAGGTCGAGGCAATCAGGAAGACACTGAAGCTCGGAGTGCCGCTCGTCGTGGCGGCCGCGCTGGCGCCGATCGTCATGGGCGCGGCGGTGCACATCACGCCGACGGTCGTGATCCAGAAGCAGGCCGACGTGATTCGGGCGACCCTCCCGGCCGACGCCTACTTCGTGCGCACCGTGAAGGTGGGCAAGGAGGACATGAAGCGGATCGAGGAGGCCGGCGGCGTCAAGCTCAAGGATCCCGAAGTGAAGTTCTACGTCGGCAAGAGCTCGGCGGGCGAGGTGCAGGGCGTCGTGCTGTTCCCGCAGGTGAACACCCAGCACGGCCCGCTGGAAGTCGGCCTGACGCTGGCCCCGGACGGGACGCTGTCCCGCGCGATCGTCACCAAGGCCACGGTCGAGACGAAGCCGTGGATTCTCGAGGCGGTGAAGACCGGTTTCCTCGACGAGTTCCAGGGCGCGCCGGTCGGCCAGCGCTCGTCCGAGGCTCTCGCGAAGCTCGAGGGCGCGAAGCCCGGCAAGCTGCCGGAGTACATGGGCAAGATTGCCCTGCGCGCCGTCGACCAGGGTGCGGTGCTCTACACGACGCTGTACGGAACGGACGGTTCCTGAAGCTGTCCTGGCGGCCGGCGGGCGATCGCCCGCCGGCCGTGTCTCATTCGCCGCATGAGAACCCTCTAAGACCTTCCGGCCAGACTTCCTCGCGTAACCCGTCCGGGCCCTCGAATCGCCCGGCGCGAACTTCACTGCGAGGAGGTCACCATGAGAGCGCCAACCCTCACCCTGCTGCTCGCCGCCGGCTTCGTGCTGGCCGCCTGCGCCGATGGCCCGATGGGCCCCGGCGAGGCGGATTCCGTCGGCACCGCGGCCACGAACGCCGCTCCCACGGATGCGTCACCCCTGCTCGCAGCCGCCCGACGACGTTCCGGCGTCCAGTCGTTCGACTTCCAGGATGTCGACGCCCGCTGCAGCAACAGCGATCCCGACCACGAGCCGATCCTGCTGGAGGGAACGTTCACCCAGCACTATCACCGGGTCTGGACGGACAGTGACTGGTGGAACTTCGTGTCGAACTACGAGATCTCCGGCACGGGGGTGGGTCTGACTTCGGGAGCGGCCTACACGCTGCACGGCGAGGGGACGTACGGCGTGCACATCGGGCCGGACGCGATCGGCGCCCTTCCCTACGTCGAGCGTGAGGTGAGCACCTTCCTGATCCGCGGCGAGGGCAGCGTACCCGACCAGATCGAGAAGTACGGCTTCAACGTCACGGTCGACCCCGACGGCGACCTCGTCGTGCTGGCGGAGACATTCGAGCTCTCCTGCCAGTGAGGCGCTCACGCAGCGGGACGGTGGCCGGCCCCCCGGCCACCACCACCGCGTCTACGACCCGGCCGTCACGTCCGCGCCCGTTGGCTCGCCCGCCGGGATCGTCCGCGGCAGATCGAAGATCGGCAGGCCCACGCGCCGCAGGACCTCGAGATACCTGGGGTCCTTCTGGTAGGGCTCCATGACGGGCCGGATGGCGATTTCCGGGATGAACGGATCGCGCGCCTCGATCGCGCGGTCGAGCCACACGAACGCGCTGTCCAGCTGGCCGGCCCAGGCATAAGCGTTCGCGATTCGGAAGGGACGGGCCTTCGGATCGCGTTTGTCGGCGTCGATGAGCGTCAGCGCGCGGGCCGTATCGCCGCCCATCGCCGCCCAGATCGCGGCGGAGTGCTCGTAGTTCACCCGCGTGTCCATGTCGGTGATGTGGATCGCCCGCGCCTCGTCCGGGCGCCGTGCCGGCGGAGCGCCGAAGGCGAGGATGAGCCGCTGCGCCCCCAGGGCGACCAGCTTGGTCGGATTGATCTCTTCGATCACGTATCGGCATTCCGCGAGCGCGTCGTCGAAGCGGTGCACCAGGTAGAGGTGCCAGCAGTACGTGGTCCCGGTGATCGGGTTCATCGGATCCAGCTGCACGGAGCGCCGACTCTCTTCCAGGCCCTCCTCGATCCGTCCGGTGGCCAGCAGGAGGAACGCGTATCCCCCATGGGCGAAAGCGTTGTTCGGCCCGAGTCGGATCGCCTCGCGGTACTCGTCCTCGGCTTTCGCCCAGTCCCAATCCCAGGTGTAGGCGACCCAGCCGAGCAATCTGTGAAGGTCGGGGCTGGTCGGATCGAGCTCCAGCGCCCGATCCAACAGCTCCTGCACGCGTCCCATCTGCTCACGAGGCGGTGGATCCCAGTGGTCGCGGGACATCTCGTACAGCACGTCGGCCAGTAACACGTAGGCCGGGGCGAACCCGGAATCGCGTGCGATCGCCTGTTCCAGCTGCGCGGCGGCCCGGCGCAGTCCGGGGAGCGTGTAGTTCTGCGGCAGCTCGTATCTGACCTGCGCGTACAGGCTGTCGGCGATCGGATCCGTCGTCAGGCGCGGAACTCGCAGCGTGCCCGCCTCGATTCCCATCAGCGCGGCCAGCGTGTCGGCCGTCTGCTGAGCGACCTCGAGCATGAAGTCCATCGTCGAGCGACCGCCTTCGCGGAACGGGCGCGCCATCCTCACGGTCCCCGACTCGGGGTCCACGATGTGGATCGACACTTCGCTCACGTC
>JASFRN010000060.1:0-16276 GCA_050114915.1 Gemmatimonadales bacterium
CCGCTCGATTACGAATCGAGTGCTCTACCGCTGAGCTACGGTGGCGGTGGAAGTGGAGCCGGCGGGAGTCGAACCCGCGACCTCATGAGTGCGATTCATGCGCTCTCCCAACTGAGCTACGGCCCCTGGCGCACTTCACTCCGCAATTCTGTTCGTCTTGCTACGGGGCTGACGGGACTCGAACCCGCGACCTCCGGTGTGACAGACCGGCACTCTAACCAGACTGAGCTACAGCCCCCGGATCCTGCTGTTCCTCCACCGACGGACGAGAAGCCGCTCTCTCTTGCTTCGCGCCGCCGCATGGGGCCTACTGGACTCGAACCAGTGACCTCTACGATGTCAACGTAGCGCTCTAGCCAACTGAGCTAAGGCCCCTCTAGAAACGAGAAGCGGGGTCCCGCCGGGGGACTCCGCTCCACAGACCGACGAAGCTAAACCGGCAGTGGAGTCCGGTCAAGATGCTTTCGCCCGCGGATTCCCACCTCGCGGTCATCTTCACAACCCGCGGTCCCCGAAGTTTGTTTCCGGCGCTTGAGTGCGCCTCGCGTCCGGGGGGTGCGACTGCACATATTCGTCCGCATTCGGCTCCTCAACACCGACGGAGGACCACATGTCGTCGGACGGAATCAGCCGTCGCCAGTTCATGGCCGACGGATCGAAGCTGGCCCTGGGCGCGATGATCGTTCCTCGCCACGTCCTGGGCGGTCGCCGTTACCAGGCTCCCAGCGACACCCTCAACATCGCGATCGTCGGCGCGGGCGGCATGGGCGGCCACAACGCGCAGCAGTTGGGCTCGGAGAACATCGTCGCCGTGTGCGACGTCGACTTCGGCTACGTGGCGCGCAGCGTGGAGAACTCAACGACCGACGGCGACAGTCAGCCCCGGCCCGAGGGGATCCGCTGGAAGGAGCAGTTCGAGACCGCCTCGCACTACGCCGATTTCCGGCGGATGCTCGAGGAGCAGCCCGACATCGACGCGGTGCTGATCGCGACCCCCGACCATGCCCATGCGACGATCGCCCGGGCCTGCATGGAGGCGGGAAAGCACGTCTACGTGCAGAAGCCGCTCACGTGGTCGGTCGAGGAGGCGCGGATGCTCCGCGACCTGGCAGCGCGCACCGGACTCGTGACGCAGATGGGCAACCAGGGGCACTCGTTCGACGACGGCCGACTGGTGGTCGAATGGACGCGGGCCGGCGTCATCGGCCCCGTGCGCGAGGTGCACATCTGGACGAACCGTCCGATCTGGCCGCAGGGGCTCCCGGCACCGGTGATGCCCGAGCAGATGCCCGACGACCACAACTGGTGGCCGGGCGCCACGAACGCGCGCATCGCCGCGTCACTGGCCCGCGATCGGGTCGCGCCGCCCGAGACCCTCGACTGGGATCTGTACCAGTGCGCGAACGGCAAACAGACGCCGTACCATCCGATCTACCATCCCTTCCACTGGCGCGGCTGGACCGCGTTCGGCGTCGGGGCGCTGGGCGACATGGGCGCCCACCTGATCGACCACTCCTACTGGGCTCTCGAGCTCGGACTCCCGACGCACGTCGAGGCGACGTCCACGCCGTGGGGCGGCCCGGCCGACGCCCCGGTGTCGTACCCGCAGGCGATGACGGTCCATTACCGGTTCGCGGCGCGGGGGAACGCTCCCCCGGTTGACGTGAGCTGGTACGACGGCGGACTGATGCCGCCACGGCCGGACGCGCTCCCGCCGGAGCTCGAGCTCAACCGCGAAGGCGGCGCAATGCTGATCGGCGAGCGCGGCGTGCTCATGCACGACACGTACGGCCTGGAGCCGAAGCTGTTTCCGGAGAGCCTCCGGGCCGAAGCGGACCGCGTGCCGCGGACGCTGCCGCGGATCGGAGGCGAGCACGAGATGAACTGGGTCCGCGCCTGCAAGGGCGAGGTGGAAGTGAGCTGTCCGTTCAGCTACGCGGCGCCGCTGACCGAGGTGATGCTGCTCGGGATCGTCGCCCTGCGGTCCGGCCAGGGCAACGTGATCGAGTACGACGGCGCGAACATGCGGATCACCAACCACGAGTCGGCCAACGAGTACCTCCGTCGCGAGTACCGTGCCGGCTTCGGGATGTGACGGGTTCGGTCGCGGCCTCACGATCCGCCTCCGGGGCCCGGACGTGTCTGATCGCGAGCTACCTGGCGCTCGCGGCGTGCGGTCCGGGAGGGGAGCCGGCGTCCGAACGCTATGCCGCGCAACCTACGCCCGAGCTGGCCTGGGAGCGGTTTCTCGAGTTGAACGAGCGGCGCGTGAAAGAGACGGAGCTCGGCATCTACGACGAGAGGGCACGCGAACTCGTGAGGCAGAGAAACGGCGACGCCGGGCAGGCCCACATCGCCCGCCTCTACCGGAATTCCGCTCCCACCGTACGGCAGCGCAACGACCGCGCCGCGGTAGTTTTCCTCGACGATCCGCGCCAGGTGCTCGCCCCCTGGTTCTTCAAGCGCTCCGCCGCCGGCTGGCAACTCGACGGAGCGACGCAATACAACGTCGTCGGTTACGACGAGCAGAACCGGTGGCGGTTCCGGAACCAGATTCATCGATACATGTTCGCGTTCGATGACTTCCGATTCGACGCCCGGGGGTACGGACGCGTGCCGTGAGGGCGGGGCCGCCGCGTTCCCACGTCGGCTCTGGCCTCCGGGGGCCGACCGCTCGCACTATTCCCACCACTCGTGTCGGTGCCGCCCAGGTTCGCAAACAGGAGGTCCCAGCGTGGTCTTGAAGTGCAGACAGATGTCGCTTCCCGCACACCTCGCGATTCTGGCCGCGGCCGTCGCCGGATGCACGACATCGAGCGACCGAGCCGACGGGTCGGCCGACGACGCGGAGGCGACCGCCGTCGCGACCGCGGAGACGCCCCACAACACGCTGACCGACGAGGAGCGCGCGGAGGGCTGGCGCCTCCTCTTCGACGGTGAGTCGCTGGCGGGCTGGCGCGGCTACGAGTCGGAGACGCCGCCCGAGGGCTGGCGGGCCGAGGATGGGACCCTGCACCGGTTCGCGTCGGGCGGCGACATCATGACCGTCGACGAGTACGAGGATTTCGTGCTCGATCTCGACTGGAAGATCAGCGAGGGCGGGAACAGCGGGATCTTCTACCGGGTCATGACCGGCCTGCCGCACATTTACACGGGTGCTCCGGAAATGCAGGTGCTCGATGACGCCCATCACCCCGACGGGCAGAATCCGCTGACCTCCGCCGGCTCCGTCTTCGGGGTCTATCCCGCGCCGCGCGGTATCGTTCGGCCGGCCGGCGAGTGGAATCACGCGCAGATCATCGTCAACGGAAACGACGTCGAGCACTGGCTGAACGGGAGAATCCTCGTCCAGTACGAACTCGGCTCCCCGGCCTGGAGGCGTCACGTGGACGACTCCAAGTTCGCCGACGTTCCCGAGTACGGAGCGGCCAAGAAAGGGTACATCGGTCTGCAGGACCACGGGGACGAAGTCTGGTTCCGCGACATCAAGCTGCGCGAGCTGACCGACGACGAGGGAGCCTGACCAGTGAGCAAGGCCCAGGAGGACTACGACGTCATCATCGTCGGCTCCGGCGCGGCGGGGGGGATGTGCGCGCTGATCCTCGCGGTGAACGGGGTGAAGGTGCTGATGCTCGAGGCCGGACGGGACTACGACCCCGTCACCGAGACTCCGATGTTCAACCTGCCGAGCGAGGCGCCGCTGCGCGGCGGCGGCACGCCGGAAAAGCCATTCGGCTTCTACGACGCGACGGTCGACGGCGGTTGGCAGGTGCCGGGCGAGCCGTATGCGAGCGCCGACGACGCGAACTTCATGTGGTGGCGGGCCCGCATGCTCGGGGGGCGGACGAATCACTGGGGCCGCATCTCGCTGCGCATGGGTCCCTACGATTTCAAGCCGCGTACGCGCGACGGCCTCGGGCTGGACTGGCCGATGTCCTACGAGGACCTGGCGCCGTATTACGACAAGACCGAGGCGCTGATCGGGGTCTATGGCTCCAACGAAGGTCTCGAGAACACCCCCAACTCCTCGCCCGACGTGCTGATGCCGGCGCCGGCGCCGCGCGTGCACGAGCTCCTGACCCAGAAGGTGTGTCGCGAGAAGCTCGACATCCCGGTCATTCCGGCGCACCTGGCGATCATGAGCGAGCGGCAGGACGCCGACCGCTGGCCGGCCGAACTGTTCCCGAACAACGCGCTCGCCCAGCGCGTCGTCGGCGATTCGATGCGTTCGCGCGCCGCCTGCTTCTGGGCGACGCCCTGCGGCCGGGGCTGCTCGATCAAGGCGAACTTCCAGTCGCCCACCGTGCTGCTCCCGCCGGCGATGGCGACCGGCAACCTCGACATCCGCACCGGGGCGATGGTGCGCGAGGTCACGGTCGACGACCGGGGCCGCGCGACCGGCGTCCACTACGTCGACAAGCGTACGCGGATGGACGAGCATGCCTCGGCGAAGCTGGTGATTCTCGCCGCGAGCGCCTGCGAGTCGGCGCGCATCCTGCTGAACTCCGCCTCGAGTCGCTTTCCTGACGGGCTCGCCAACGGGAGCGGCCTGGTGGGCAAGTACCTGATGGACACCGTCGGCGCCGGTGTGGGCGGGCAGATCCCCGCGCTCGAGAACATGCCGCCCCACAACCAGGACGGGGCGAGCGCCATGCACCTCTACATGCCGTGGTGGCTGTACGGGGGGCAGGACGCCGGCCGACTCGACTTCGCCCGCGGGTACCACATCGAGTTCGGGGGCGGCCGCGGGATGCCCGGACCGGGCGCCTTCGGCGGCCTCGAGGAATACACGAACGGCGCCTACGGGAAGTCTTTCAAGGAGGAGGCGCGCCGCTACTACGGCTCGTGGCTCTGGTTCGACGGCCGCGGCGAGATGATCCCCAACGAGGACTCCTACTGCGAGATCGATCCCGAGGGGGTCGACCAGTGGGGGATCCCGACCCTGAAGTTCCACTGGAAGTGGTCGAGACACGAGCTGAACCAGGCCCGCCACATGCAGCACACCTTCAAGGACATCATCGAGGCGATGGGCGGGAAGGTGACGAGCACCGTGCACGACGACGGGGCCGACGCGATCGCGGCGCCGGGCCAGATCATCCACGAGGTCGGCGGCGCGATCATGGGGACCGATCCGAAGAACTCGGTGCTCAACCAGTACTGCCAGTCGTGGGAGGTGCCGAACCTGTTCGTCACCGACGGCGCCTGTTTCTGCTCCAACGCCGACAAGAACCCGACGCTGAGCATCCTCGCCATCGCGTGGCGGGCCTCGGACTACATCGTCGACCAGATGAACAAGGGAGCGTTCACGTGAGCGAGCGCGAGACGAACGCCGTGACGCCGCGGCCCGTGGGACCGCCGAAGCCCGGCATGGACCGCCGCACGGCGCTGAAGGTGATCGCCGCCGCGGCCGCCGCGCCGTCGGTGTTCGGCGGCTGCGAGACGCCCGAGCCGGATCCGGCGCGACCCTCGTCACCGAGCGCGAACACGCTCGCCGCCGGCACCCCGACCGACCCGGATCTGCTCGACCCGATCATCCCCTGGGAACGCTCGCTCGACGAGCACGAGCTCGACACCCTGGCCGCGCTGTGCGACATGATCATCCCGGCCGACGAGCATTCGCCGGGGGCGAGCTCGCTCGGCGCCCACGATTTCGTGGACGAATGGGTGAGCGCTCCCTACGACGGCATGAAGAAGGACAAGGTGCTCGTGCGGGGCGGCATCGTGTGGCTCGACGGGGAATCGACCCGCCGGTTCGGTGAAGGGAAGCGGTTCGTCGACCTCACCGACGCCCAGCGCACCGAGATCTGTGACGACATCTGTTATCAGCCGGACGCGGCGCCGGAGCACAAGGCGGCGGCCCGCTTCTTCGACAAGGTTCGCGACCTGACGGCCACCGCCTTTTACACGACCCGCGAGGGGATGAAGGACGTCGGTTACGTCGGCAACACGCCGCTCGCCAGCTGGGGACCGCCGCCCGACGAGGCGCTCCGCCACGTCGGCCTGATCTGACTCACCCGTTCGAGAGAGCCCGATGAACCGCATGGCCCCGCCGGATTCGATCGAGACCCGCCGCCTGTTCGTGGGCGCCTGCGTCGCGTTGATCGCGACCTCCGTCGCCTTCGCGACCGTCGGCGCGGTGATGCTGGCCCTGAAGCGCGACTTCGTGCTCACCAACGAACAGGTCGGCTGGATCGGCGGCGCGGCCTTGTGGGGCTTCGCGGTCTCGCAGCTCGTGTTCGCGCCCCTCTGCGACACGCTCGGGATGCGGTTCCTCGTCCGGATGGCGTGGGTCGCGCACCTGGTCGGGGTCCTCACGATGATCCTGGCAACCGGCTTCTGGATGCTGTTCGGCGGGGCGCTGGTGATCGCGATGGGCAACGGGCTCGTCGAGGCGGCCTGCAACCCGCTCGTCGCGACCCTGTATCCGCAGAACAAGACGGTGAAGCTCAACCAGTTCCACGTCTGGTTCCCGGGCGGCGTCGTGCTCGGCGGGCTCGCCGCCTTCGGACTCGATCAGCTCGGGATCGGAGCGTGGCAGGTGAAACTCGCGCTGATCCTGGTGCCGACGCTGCTCTACGGGATTCTGCTACTGCCGCGGCCGTTCCCGGCCACCGAAGGCGTGCAGGCGGGGGTCAGCGTCGGCGAGTCGTTCAAGGCGGCGCTCGGCACCCCCTTCATGTGGGTGATGCTGATCGCGATGGCGATGACCGCCTCCGTGGAGCTCGGTCCGAACCGGTGGGTACCCGCCGTGCTCGAAGCGGGCGGCATGCCCGGGATCCTCGTGCTCGTGTGGATCAGTGGCTTGATGGCGCTGCTCCGCTATCGGGCGGGCGACGTCGTGCACCGCCTCTCCAACACCGGTGTGCTGTTGATGTCGTCGATCCTCGCGGGCCTCGGCCTTCTCGGGCTCTACAACTGGGGTCACGGGGTCATGGCGTTCGTCGCGGCGACCGTGTTCGCCGTCGGCGTCTGCTATTTCTGGCCGACGATGCTCGGCACCGTGTCGGAGCGGGTGCCGCGCAGCGGGGCGCTCGGACTCGGCCTGATGGGAACGGTCGGCATGGCGACGGTCGGCCTGGTGACCGCGCCCCAGATGGGCCACGTCGCCGACATCTACGCCCACGAACGGCTGCCGGCCGAGGAGACAATCGCGCTGTTCGACACCGCCTCCAACGAGCTCGCCGACAGCGAGCGACCCGACGAGCAGGCCGCGGCCGCCATGGCCCACGACGCCGTGCTGGCCTACGTGAACACCAACCAGCTCCCGGCGCCGCAGACCGCGAACACGCTGCGGTCGCTGACGTCGATCACGGGGCATCCGGAGATCGCGGAGCGGGCGGGCGCGATTCTCGGACCGGCCGATAATTACGGTGGTCGGGTGTCGTTCCTCTACCTCGTCCCGCTGTGCGGGGTTCTCGCGCTGGTGTTCGGGACGATGTATCTGCGCGATCGGAAGGCCGGAGGTTACGAGGCGACGGAGATCTAGCGGCGGGCATCGCTCTCGAGGCCCGGGAGGGGACGGCAAGTCGCGACCATGAAAGCCCTCGACCGGCGGTCGGTCTTCCACGCGCTGTTCGACGCAGGCCTCATCGCCAAGTGCATCGACGGGCTGTTCGAAGTCGCCGGGGGCGTGCTGTTGTGGGTGATGAGCGCCGAGCAGATGAATTCGCTCGTGCGCGCCCTCACACAGCACGAGTTGAGCGAAGACCCCGGCGACCTCGTAGCCGGGTTCCTCGTCCGGGCGACCAGGCACGTCACCCACGAGACCCGCGTGTTCGCGATCGTGTTCCTGGTCTCCCACGGGCTGATCAAGATCGCTCTCGTGCGGGCCCTCGTGCGGCGCGAGCTGCGGGCGTATCCCGTGGCGATCGCGGTGTTCGGCGGTTTCATGGTTTATCAGCTGTATCGCTACTCCGTCGGACATGCGTCGTGGATGCTCGTCCTGTCGGTCCTCGACCTCGCGGTGATCCTGTTGACCTGGTCGGAGTACCGAAGTCTGCGTGCGGCCCACGGCTGAGGGGAGCCACGCGTCGACAGCGCTCACCGCAGGCCGCATAATTCAACTGACATGAATGCATCGATTCGAACCCGGCGGTCATCGTGATCCGCCTCGGCATGGTCGGCGGCGGGCCCGGAGCGTTCATCGGGGGCGTGCACCGGATGGCCGCGCGGCTCGACGGGCGCTTCACGCTCGTGGCGGGTGCGTTCTCGTCAGATCCTGAAAGGTCGCGCCGCATGGGTGCCGAGCTCGGCCTCTACCCGGCGCGCGTGTACGAGTCGTACGAGGAAATGGCGGCTGCCGAGGCCGAGTTGCCGCCGGATCGACGGATCGAGGCCGTCTCGATCGTCACGCCCAACGACCTGCATCACCCGGCGGCGATGGCGTTCCTCGAAGCCGGAATCCACGTCATCTGCGACAAGCCGCTGACCACGACGCTCTCCGACGCCGAGGAGCTGTGCCGCGAAGCCGCCGAGCGGAGCCTCGTGTTCTGCGTCACGCACAACTACTCGGGCTATCCGATGGTGAAGGAGGCGCGGGAGCGGGTGCGCGCCGGCGAGCTTGGTGAGCTGCGCAAGGTCGTGGTGGAGTACTCGCAGGGTTGGCTGTCGACGCTGCTCGAGGCGGAGGATCACAAGCAGGCCTCGTGGCGCGCCGACCCCGAGCGGGCCGGCGTGTCGTCGGCGCTCGGCGACATCGGTTCCCATGCGCACCACCTGGCCCGCTACGTCACGGGGTTGGGGATGGAGGAGCTGTTCGCCGACCTCGGAACCCTGGTCGAGGGGCGGGTGCTCGAAGACGACGCGACCGTGCTGATCCGCTACGAAGACGGAGTGCGCGGCGTGCTCATGGCCTCGCAGATATCGGCCGGGGAGCGCAACCACCTGCGGTTGCGGGTCTACGGCAGCCGGGGCGGACTCGACTGGTGCCAGGAGCGGCCCGACCGACTCCGGCTCGCCCGGCCCGACGGCACCGAGCGCATCCTGCACGACGGAGCCGACGGATTATCCGCCCGCGCCGCCGCGCACCAGCGCCTGCCGGCCGGGCACCCGGAGGGGTTCATCGAGGCGTTCGCGAACCTGTACCGCAACGTGGCCGCCACGCTGGACGCCCGGGCGGGCCGGGCGCCGGCCGGGCCGTTCGACGACGACTTCCCGACCGTGGAGGACGGGGCCCGCGGCGTCTTCTTCATCGGCCGGGCCGTGGAGAGCGGGAAGGCCGGGGCCTGGCTGGCCGCGAACTACGAGCCCCCGGGCTGATACGCACACAGAGCTCCGGCCCTCGCGCCGGGGCGTGAACATAGAGCGCGAGAGGAGCAACCATGCCCAGACCCGTCACCCTGTTCACCGGCCAATGGGCCGACCTGCCGCTCGAGGAGCTCGCGGCCAAGGCCTCCGACTGGGGCTTCGACGGCCTCGAACTCGCCTGCTGGGGCGATCACGTGGACGTGCGGAAGGCGGCCGAGGACGACACCTACTGCGCGGAACGCCGTGAAATTCTCGGCGCGCACGGGCTCGAGTTGTTCGCGATCAGCAACCACCTGGTCGGCCAGGCCGTGTGCGACCCGATCGACGATCGCCACGAGGCCATTCTGCCCGAGCACGTGTGGGGGGACGGGGAGCCGGAGAACGTGCGCGCCCGGGCCGCCGAGGAGATGAAGCTCACGGCGCGGGCCGCCGCGAACCTCGGCGTCGACGTCGTGAACGGGTTCACGGGCAGCGCGGTGTGGCATCTGCTGTACTCGTTTCCCCCCGTCGATCCGGAGACGATCGACGTGGGGTTCTTCGAATTCGCCGAGCGCTGGGGGCCGATCCTCGACGACTTCGAGGCGGCAGGGGTGAAGTTCGCGCTCGAGGTGCACCCGACGGAGATCGCGTTCGATATCGTGACGGCCGAGCGGGCGCTCGAGGCCCTCGAGCACCATCCGGCATTCGGATTCAACTACGATCCGAGCCATCTCGCCTACCAGGGCGTGGATTGCGTGGCGTTCATCCACGAGTTCGCGGCGCGCATCCATCACGTCCACATGAAGGACGTGTGGTGGTCCGACACGCCCGGCCGCTCGGGCGTGTTCGGCGGCCACCTGGTGTTCGGGGATCGCGAACGCTACTGGGACTTCCGCTCGCTCGGCCGCGGGCGCGTGCCGTTCGAAGACGTGATTCGCGCCCTCAACCGGATCGGGTACGAGGGGCCGCTGTCGGTGGAGTGGGAGGACTCGGCGATGGACAGGGAATTCGGCGCCCGCGAGGCGTGCGAGTTCGTGCGGCGGCTCGATTTCCCGCCGTCCGAGGCGGCGTTCGACGCAGCGTTCGAGAGGGACTGACCCCTTCAGCTGGAGGGCCGGCAACATGCGCCTGCCATCGATCGACGAACTGAGAGCCCACGCCGCGGCGGCGTTCCGGCGGTTCCCCTGGACGATCAGCGCCGGCCTCGCCTCCGCCTTCATGGTCATCGCAGCGGCCGAGGAATTCGCCGACGTGTTCTCGTTCCTCACACCCGGCGGAGAGGGGATCGAGCTCCTCGTCGCCACCACGCTCGCGCTGCCGCTGTTCTTCACCGTCCGACTGGCGCAAGAGCGCGCCCTGCTGTCCCGCGGCGCCGCCCTGGTCGTCCGGCTGCTCGGCGTGGTGGCGCTGGGCGCCGTGGTATGGGCGTGGCCCGGCTGGTCGGAGAAGCTGCAGTTCCTCCACTATGCCCAGATCAGCCTCGGCCTTCACCTGGCGGCCGCCGTCGTGCCGTTCCTGCCAGCCGGGGAGCTAAACGGATTCTGGCAGTACAACCGGGCGCTGTTCCTCCGCTTCCTGATCGGCGCGCTCTACTCGGTCGTGCTGTTCGGCGGCCTGGCGATCGCGCTCGTCGCGATCGACAACCTGTTCGGCCTCGACATTCACGAGGAGCTGTACCTCGACCTGTGGGGCGTCGTCGCCTTCGCCTTCCAGACCTGGTTCTTCACGGCTGGAGCGCCGAACGAGCTCGACTCGCTCGAAGCGCTCGACGACTATCCGCGCGGTCTGAAGCTGTTCGCGCAGTACGTGCTGATTCCGCTCGTCAGCGTCTACCTGGCGATCCTGACGGCCTATCTCGTGAAGGTCGTCGTCACGACGGAGTGGCCGAGCGGCTGGATCGGCTGGCTGGTCTCCTGCGTATCGGTGGCCGGCATCCTCTCGATCCTGCTCACGCACCCGATTCGGCACCGCCGGGAGAACACGTGGATCGTGACCTACGGCCGCTGGTTCTGGATCGTGATGCTCCCCTCGGTCGTGATGCTCCTGCTGGCGGTGTGGAAACGGATCGATCAGTACGGCGTCACCGAACCGCGCTACTTCCTCGCCGTGCTCACCCTGTGGCTCGGCGGCATGGCGGTGCTGTACGGGTTCGTGCGTTCGCAGAACATCAAGTGGCTGCCCGCCTCGTTGTGCTTGCTGGCTTTCGTGACGCTCGTCGGGCCGTGGAGCGCCTATTCCGTCTCGCGTGCCAGCCAGATGGGTCGCCTGACGTCGATCCTCGAACGGAACGAGCTGATCGTGGACGGGCGCTGGGTGGAGGCGTCCGCGGCCGCAGGCGACACGGCGGCGGCTTCCGGCGTACCGCTCGAAGACCGGCGGGAGCTCGGCGCCATCGTCGCGTGGATGTTCGAGCACCGCGGTTCGGAGCCGCTTGCCGATCTGCTCGGGCCGGAGCTCGCGGTGACCGATTCGGCGGGCGGCACCGGCCCGGTCAGGAGCTACGTGGCGAATGAGCGGGCCGCCGAGGTGATGGACGAGCTCGGCCTCGAATACGTCGGACCGAGCGCCACGATCAACGCCATGGGCTACTTCAACTTCAGCGCCGAGAGCGGCGTGGCCCTCGAGACCGCCGGCTACGACTACGTGCTGGCCGCCGGCCAGAAGGCCGACGTGAAGGTCGGCGACCGGGAACTGTCGTTCGAACTCGAAGACAGCGTCATGCACATCCGGTCGGAGGGCGTCACCCTGCTCGACGTCCCGCTCGCCCCGATGGCGGTCCACGCGATCGCGGCGGCGGACTCCGGTTTCGTGACGAGCGGTGATCAGCTACCGCGCGACATCCTGCGGGTCGAAGCGTCGTCCCCGGTCATGCGCGCCGTGTTCTATCCAATCTGGGTGAATGGCCGGCGCGTGGAGGGCGGCGACGTCGAGGTCAACAACGTGAACGGAACGTGGCTGCTGAGCTTCCGCGAGACAGCTACCGGCATGCCGGACTCGGTGTCGACGGCCCCCACCGGGTCGGACTCCACGGAGCCCGCCGCCGAGTGATTCCGCGGCGGCGGGAACAACCGGACGGATCCGGCGGAGCGTCCCTGAACCGGTCCGAACGGTCGGCGGGAGTGGGCGCCTCTCCGCGCGCCCACTCCGCCGAGCCGACCCCTACTGCACGATCAGGCCGATTCCGGCCCCGAACACCCACGGGTTGACGTCGACATTGGCGTTGATCGAGCCGCCGTTCAGCGCCACGTCGGTGCTCAGGAAAACCTTCTTCACATCCAGGTTGACGAACCAGCCGCTGTCCTTGATCGGGATGTCGACGCCGCCCTGCAGGGCGAAGCCGGCGGCCCCGTCGTACTGGGCATCGATCACCACGTCGCCCGGCACGTCCTCGCTGTAGAAGAACGTGTAGTTGATGCCGGCGCCCAGATACGGGCGAACCGCCATGTCGGGCAGGAAGCGGTACTGCAGCAACAGCGTCGGAGGCAGTATCCACACGCTGCCGACGTCCACGTCCCCCGCATCGGTGCCGATCGCCATCACGTTGTGTTTCGCCGTGGCGAGGATCAGCTCCACCGAGACGTTCGGGCTGAACAGGTAGGAGATGTCGAGCTCGGGCACGTACGCGTCGTCGATCGAGATGTCGCCGTTGATCGGATCGATCGTCGCCGATTCGTCCGGCACGATGGCGATGCCGCGCAGGCGGAACTGCCAGGCGCCGTCGTCCTGGGCGCGGGCCGAGCTGAAGGGGATCGCCACGAAGGCGAGAGCGAACAGAAGAATGGGACCAATCTTCGAGAGCCGCATATCGAAATCCTCCCGCCGCCGGACGGACCGAAGTCCGGGCGGCCGATGCCGCGTTGAAGTACGGTCGCATAGACCGCTGCGGGGGGGAGGAAGCGGCCGCGAACCAGGCGAACCGCTCAACCAGAATTTGCGTGTTTTGCAGGGCTATCGCAACGAGTCCGCGGGCGGACGGTGGCGGCCACCCGCCCGCCCGCTGTATGTTCTCGCCCCCCGATTCGTCGGGGTACGCTTTCATCGGGGCGTGGCGCAGTCCGGTAGCGCGCCTGAATGGGGTTCAGGAGGTCCCGGGTTCGAATCCCGGCGCCCCGATTGTTCGTAATACTATGCAATACAGATGGTTACAAGCACCATGAAACCCGCCACACAATCTCGACAAGCGGGCTCGGGTACACAGTAAGTGCACAGCTCGTTGGTTCTTCAGTACTTCCGCCTGCATGATCCGCACACTGCCCAATCTTCTGCCCTGGACTCCCGCATTGTAAGATCTTGAGCATCTGCGGCATTCTATAGGTAGAGGAGATCCGTGCGAGTTATCCCATGTAGGAAGCTACCATGCGCAGAAATCATCAGGTAATCGGTGGGTGCGCACAGGTCCTTATTCTCATTGCAGCGACGTCCTGTGGCGACGACAAGATCTTGTCTCCCCCCGAGCCGCAGACTGGTTGGGCAGCCATAACGATCGAAACACAAGGGGCTACGATCGATCGTGACGGCTATGTTTTGGCTGGCTTTGGTGACCCCGCCTTCCCCGTCGGAACTTCGGGGACGGTTGTTTATGTAGACGTGGAACCGGGGCAATACCAGGCGAGCCTGACGGGAATCGCGGCGAATTGTGCCAGTGATGGAGGAGATACAGTAGCGTTGTCAGTTGTCGCTGGGGACACAACTAAGCACACGTTCGTCATCACTTGCCGCTACGCTGTGCGAGATGAAATTGTGTTCGACCGCGACCCATTTGGCGGAATCGACGACATCTTCGTGGTGGGTATGGACGGGTCGGGGCTTCTCAACTTGAGCGACAGCCCAGATAGCAGCGATGGAGAACCCTCGATTTCCCCCGATGGCACTAAGATCGCCTTCGTTTCCAATCGTGCAGGAAACAACGGCGACATCTATGTGATGAATGCAGATGGTAGTGATCTCCGGCAGATCACAGATGATCCGTCGAATGAAGCAAGTCCAGCCTGGTCTCCAGACGGCGAGTACTTTGCCTTCGCCTCGAGTGCAGAGGGCGACTGGAATATCTATGTGATGCGCGCAGATGGAACCGAGCGTCGACAACTCACCTTTGATCCGGGCGCGGAGAACTTCCCCACATGGTCACCCGATGGATCTCAGATCGCTTACGACGGCACGGCTGAGAGTGGTGGATTCTACGGTGAAATCTTCATCATTGATTTGGCGGGTGGCCAACCACGGAATCTCACGAACAGCGGGGCCTTTGACGACAATCCGGCGTGGTCGCCGTCAGGGGAGTGGATTGCGTTCAACTCGAATCGCGCAGGCTCGGACGATATCTGGCTGATGCACCCCGATGGCTCGGCGGCAACTCAGGTGACTTCCAGCCCGAACAACGAGGGCTACCCTTCCTGGTCCCCTGATGGCACGAAGATCGTCTTCTCCGCGATTGGCATTGATACCAACGGTTGGGATCTCTTTCTCGTCGATCTGCAGACGTCCCAAGTCAGCCCTCTCGTTGCAGAGCGCTCGACGGATCTATTTCCTCAGTGGAGCCCATTGCCCTAGCCGTACGGAGCCCGACGAAGCGCAAGTAAGACCTGTGCAGACGGGACGCGAACCCGGAAGGACCGTGACCCGCCCGACAAAGGAGCGATGATTACCAAGGACCTCTTGGAACAACTCCTCCATGAGGACGAGTCCACGTCGCTTGATTTTAAGTCGGCTCAGTACCCGTTTCGCGGCGCTACGGATGAGGAGAAGACGGAGCTTCTTAAGGATGTGCTGGCGTTGGCCAACGCATGGCGTCGTACGGATGGATACATCCTTGTCGGTGTCGAAGAGGTGCGCGGAGGTCGCAGCCGGCCCGTCGGAGTGACTGAGCATCTCGACGACGCGGAGTTGCAGCAGTTCGTGAATTCCAAAACGCAACGACCGGTCGAGTTCTCATACCGTCAGGCGTCTATTGATAGAGTGTCAATCGGCGTAATCCATGTCGCGGTTCAGCATCGGCCCATCTACCTGCTGAAGGGCTTCGGCCGGCTGAGCAAGGAGACGGTGTACCTGCGACGAGGTAGCTCCACCGCCCAAGCGACTCCAGATGAAGTCGCGAAGATGGGACAGGCTTTCGTCAGCAACGCGAAGCCACCCGGTTTGACGTTTGGAGCTGCTGCGTTCGGATCGCGGACAATTACGGGCCTCGATTTAGACATCACGGTGGAGGTTCTGAGCTTGCCCTCGCTCGGCGACTACGGCCGCAGGGGAAATGGTCTCCTCCGCGACCCGACGACTAATAGGGACTACCTCCGAGAATTGGCCGAGTATGTCCGCGTAAAGAAACTGACACGTCCGCTCGGCCTTGTAGTTAGCAACAGCGTCGGTCCTACCGCTAAAGGAGTTGAATGGCGTGCCCGAGCGGCTCGTGACGACGACGTTGTCTTGTTGGCGCAACTCCCCGAACGGCCGTCGACGCACACCTTCGTTTCGATTCCCGACCGGATACGGTCATTGTTTCAAGTCCCAACGGTTGAGGTAGAGTCGTTCTCGGACCATTGGGAGGTATTGGCACGATTCGGCGACATCCTCCCCGGCGACAAGGGTTGGCTTGCGAAACCGTTGTTGGTCGGAGCCAGTGTGGACAAGGAAGTGCAGTTCGAGGGGCTCCTCCGAGCGGCCAACCTCCCGGAGCCGCTCGAGGCCAACCTTACGGTGAGGGTCACTGCTATCAGCCGCGACCTCGACGAGACTGATCTTGTCCCTCTCATGGAAGAAGACTCCGTATGAGTCCCAGCCGGCTGCCGCGCGTCCTGGGTTGCAGCTGCCGCGGACCAACTCTAGGGCATTGCGGGTCGGCGGCTGATGTCCCCGGGAACGAGTCTAGAGGGCACCTGCCGTCCGTACCAGACGGTCGCTGACATTCCAGTCGGCAAGACCCTTCACCCCATACTTCGTCACGTAGTAGGCGGCGCCCCGTTTTGGATCGTATGCCACGATCTTCGAATATCCGGCTGTCCAAAGCTCTGCCAGTACAGTCGGCGGATAGTCTACTGCGCCGCCGATTAGAGCATGG
>JASFRN010000061.1:0-16171 GCA_050114915.1 Gemmatimonadales bacterium
GGCACCGTCCAGAACGACATCCTCAAGGAATTCACATCCCGGGGAACGTACATCTATCCGGTAGAGCCCAGTCTTCGGCTGGTGACCGACCTGCTCGCCTTCTGCGCCTCCGAGGTGCCGCGCTGGAACAGCATCTCGATCAGCGGCTACCACATGCGCGAGGCGGGGGCCACGGCGGCGCAGGAGATCGCGTTCACGCTGGCGAACGCCCGCGAGTACGTGCGGCGGGCGCTCGCCGCCGGCCTCGAGCTCGAGAGCTTCGCGCCTCGTCTGAGCTTCTTCTTCGCGGCGCACAACGACCTGTTCGAAGAAGTGGCGAAATTCCGCGCGGCGCGGCGGCTGTACGCGCGAATGATGCGCGAGGAGTTCGGGGCGTCCGACCGCAGCTGCCGGCTGCGCTTCCACACCCAGACCGGCGGCTCGACGCTCACGGCCCAGCAACCGCTCAACAACGTCGTGCGCGTAACCGTCCAGGCGATCGCCGCGGTCCTGGGCGGCACGCAGTCGCTGCACACGAACGGCTACGACGAGGCGCTCAACCTCCCCACGGCCGAGGCGGCCCGCCTGGCGCTGCGCACGCAGCAGGTGCTGGCCGAGGAGTCGGGGGTGGCCTCCACGGCGGACCCGCTCGGCGGGTCGTACTACGTCGAGACCCTCACGGATAAGCTCGAGGCGCAAGCGGTCGAGTACCTCGAACGAATCGAGGAGATCGGCGCCGAGGGCGGGGAGGCGGAGGTGATCCACTTCATGTCGGAGGAGATCCATCGCGCCGCCTATCGTTATCAACTCCAGGTCGAGAGCGGCGAGCAGCGGGTCGTGGGGGTGAACGTTTACACCGACGAAGAAGAGAGCCCGCGCATCGAGCTGCCGGACTTCGGGGGGCTGGAAGCCGAGCAGCGCCGTCGCCTGGCCGAGGTGAAGGGCCGCCGCGACGACGCCGTGGTCCGGCGCCTCCTCGAGGCGGTTGCCGCCGCGGCGGCCGGCGGCGAGAATCTGCTCCCGCCGATCATCGAGGCCGTGCGCGCCCGGGCGACGGTCGGCGAGATCAGCGACGTGCTGCGCGATGAATGGGGCCGGTACCAGCCGGCCTGACCGCCCGCGAACCCCGGAGACCTGGCATCATGCCAACATACGAGTATCGTTGCGAGAACGGCCACGAGTTCGAGGCCTTCCAGAAGATGAGCGACGAGCCCATCGACGTGTGTCCCGAGTGCGGGGCGCCCGCCGAGCGGAAGATCTCGTCGGGAGCGGGTCTCGTATTCAAGGGATCCGGTTTCTACATCACCGACTACAAGCGGGCCGGCGAGAAGAAGAAGGGCGGCGGGGGAGAGTCCGCCGGAACGAAGAAGACGTCGGGCGAGGGGTCTAGCTCCGGTTCCGGCGACGGGTCCGGCGGAAAAGCCGACGGCGGAGCGGACTCCGCCGCCGGCTCGAAGACGAGCTGACCCGGATCCGGAGGCGGCCTACGCCTTCTGGACCCGGAAGTTCACCGTCCCGCTGGCGTTCGTGAGCACGACGCGAACCGTCCAGTCTCCGGCCGTCCCGGCCTGCGTCGAGCTGGAACCGTCGTTGGTGATCGGGCCCGAGTAGACCTGCTGGCCGTCGGCGTCGAGGATCGTCAACGTCCCGCTTCCCGCCGTCAGGGTCGTCGACTTGTCGACGCTCGCGGTCGTCCCCGTGTTCGTCCACGTGTAGACGCGGACCTCCGAAACGTCGGTGATTCCCGTGGCCTGCAGCTCGAAGCTGTCGACGTTGTTGACGATCTCGGGTTGGAACTGCGGGTTGGTCAGGCTGTCGCCGCCGCCACAGGCAGCGGCTGCCGGGACGATAAGCAGTAAGGACAGCAATGCGAGCAGAGTTTGGCGTCGGGGGCGCATAATCTCCGGCCTTTCCTTTGGACATCGGGCTCGGCGCCTGATCGTGGTCGACGGGTGACGCGGCAAATTCCAGGCCGCCTGCGGCCGAGGGGAGGGGTGTCGGGCAAACTGCCCGATACGATGGAGGTTACGCCAGCCGGCCCGCGCTGGAGTTGACGAGCCTCGGAGGTCTTCGGGGGCGGCCCGGAGTGCACCTTATTCGCATCTGGAGCAACGTCTTCCGCCTCGGGGTTGCGGATGCGTAGCCCGAAAACCGTTCGGACACCGGGTGGCGAACCGGCGGAATGCTCCGTAGCGTCCCCGGCGGGTCGGCGATCTCCGCCGACTTTCAGTACGGACGAGGCACACGAAGGCATCCATGACGTCACCCGAAGGACCTGACCAGCTGGCCGGCGAGAGCAGGCTGCGCGAGGAGCTCGGCCGCGCCGCGCGCTCGATCGGCGCGCCGGAGGATTTCGTACCCGAGCTCGAGCGGCCGGCGAATCCGGAGCACGGCGATCTCGCGTCGAACGCGGCGCTCGTGCTGGCGAAGCCGCTGCGCCGGGCCCCGCGAGGAATCGCCGAGGAGATCGTGGCGGCGATCGACCGCGAACGGGCCGGGCTGGCGGACGTGGACGTGGCGGGCCCCGGCTTCCTCAACTTCCGCCTCGACGACGCGGTCGTGTGGACCGGCTTGCGCGAGCTGCTCGGCGCCGGCGACGCCTGGGGCCGCTCCGAGCGGGCGGACGCCCGGCGCGTGAACGTCGAGTTCGTGTCGGCGAATCCGACCGGCCCTCTCCACGTGGCGCACGGACGCGGGGCCGCGATCGGCGACGCCGTCGCCGAGCTCCTCGACTGGACCGGCCACGACGTGGCCCGCGAGTTCTACGTCAACGACGCCGGCGGGCAGATCGACCGGCTCGGGGAGTCCGTCGAGGCGCGCTTCCAGCAGGCGCGTGGCGAGGCGGCGGAGCTGCCCGACGGCGGTTACCAGGGTTCTTACGTCGTCGACGTCGCCGAGCAGGTCGTCGCGGCGGAAGGCGAGGAGCGTCTCCTCGCCATGGACCGTGACGAGCGCTGCGCCTTCTTCGCGAGGGCGGCGTCGGAGCTCCTGCGCGAAGAACAGGCGGCGGACCTCGCGGACTTCGGCATCCGGATGGACCGCTGGTTCGCAGAGTCCTCGCTCGTCGAATCGGGGGCGGTCGACTCGCTGCTCGCCCGGCTGGACGGTGACGAGCACGCGTACCGCGAGGACGGCGCTCTGTGGCTCCGGACGTCGGAGTTCGGGGACGAGAAAGACCGCGTGCTGGTCAAGAGCGACGGTTCGCTCACGTACTTCGTCTCGGACATCGCCTATCACCTCGACAAGAAGGCGCGCGGGTTCGACCACGCTATCGACGTGTGGGGCGCCGACCACCATGGGCACATCGCGCGGATGAAGGCATCCCTGGCGGCGGTGGGCGAGGATCCCGCCTTCCTCGAGGTGATCATCATCCAGCTGGTCAAGGTGATGAGGGGTGGCGAAGAGGTACGGATGAGCAAGCGCGCCGGGCAGTTCGTGACGCTGCGCGATCTGTTCGACGAGACCGGGTCCGACGTCGCCCGCTACTTCTTCCTCATGCGCCGGGCGGAAGTGC
This sequence comes from Gemmatimonadales bacterium, assembly GCA_050114915.1. Classification (GTDB taxonomy): domain Bacteria; phylum Gemmatimonadota; class Gemmatimonadetes; order Palauibacterales; family Palauibacteraceae; genus JARFPW01. Next base: position 3,494 of record JASFRN010000061.1, read on the forward strand.
CGATGACGTTCGACCTCGACCTGGCGCTCGACACGTCGGACGCGAATCCGGTCTACAAGGTCCAGTACGCCCACGCCCGCATGTGCAGCATCTTCGAGAAGGCCGGAGAGCACGCGGAGGACGTGGCCGCGGCCGCCGCGGCCGGCAACGTCGACCTCGATCGCCTCGAGCTCGATGCCGAGCGCGAGGTGGCCAAGGCTCTGCTGCGTTTTCCCGAGCGCGTAGCGGCGGCGGCCGAGGCGCGGGCGCCCCACGTCGTCTGCACGTACCTGGAGGAGGTGGCGGGGCTGGTGAACGCCTGGTATCACGAGGGCAACCTGGATCCGGCCCGCCGGGTCCTCGCCGAAGGCGCGACGCGCCCGGCGCGCCTGGCGCTCGCCGCGGCGGTTCGCGGCACGCTGAAGCAGGGGCTTCACGTGCTGGGGCTTTCCGCGCCCGAGCACATGGAGCGCCGCGAGGAGGACGCCGATGGCTGAGCGGGGCGAGGGGACGCCCTCGCGCATCAGCTATACCGATGCCGGCGTCGACCTGCGGGCCGCCGAGGACCTGACCGGACGGCTGAAGGCGATCGTCGCCTCGACCCGGACGGCGGACGCCGATGGCGAGTTCGGATCGTTCGGCGGGCACTTCCGGCTCCCCGCCGCCACCGAGCTCGTGGCGAGCGCGGACGGGGTCGGGACGAAGGTGCTGGTGGCGGCCATGGCGGGGATCCACGACACGGTGGGCGAGGACCTCGTGAACCACTGCGTGGACGATATTCTCGCGGAGGGGGCCGAGCCCCTGTTCTTCCTCGACTACTATGCCTGCGGTGACCTGGATCCCGATGTCGCGGAGGCCGTGATCACCGGGGTGGCGCGCGGCTGCCGGAACAACGGCTGCGCGCTGATCGGCGGCGAGACGGCGGAGATGCCGGACGTCTACGCGCCCGGTCACTACGATCTCGCGGGGTTCATCGTCGGCCGGCGAGCCTGGGAATTGCCCGGAAAGCGTGGCGTGACGGCCGGATCCCGCCTCCGCGGGTTTCCGTCCAGTGGCCTGCACACCAACGGCTACAGCCTGGCCCGCAAGGTCCTGTTCGACCGCATGGGTCTCGCCCCCCACGATCCGTTTCCGGAGGCGGACGGCGCGACGGTCGCCGACGTCCTCCTGCGGGTCCACCGCTCGTACCTCGAGCCGCTGCGGCCGGCCCTCGAGGCGGGGGCGGTGCGCGCCCTGGCGCACATCACGGGAGGCGGTATCCCGGGCAACCTCAGCCGCGTGCTGCCCGAGGGACTCGAGGCGGTGGTGGATACGACGGCGTGGGAGGTGCCGAACGAGTTTCGGGTGCTGGCCGCGTCGGCCGGCCTCGAGGGTGTCGAACTTTACGAGACGCTCAACATGGGCGTGGGGATGATCGCGGTCGTCGCACCCGATCGGGCCGCCGAGGTCGAACGGGCGGCTGCGGGGGCCGGTCTCCCGTCGTTCGACATGGGGTACGTGCGCACGGGCGGCGATGGAGTCCGGCTTGACGGCATCTGAGCCGATGCGCCGGGCCTTCGAGCTCGCGGCGCGCGGGAAAGGACGCGTGTCGCCCAATCCGCTCGTGGGCGCCGTCGTCGTGCGGGACGGCCGGATCGTGGGCGAAGGCTGGCATGCCGAGGTCGGCAGTCCCCATGCCGAGGTCGTGGCCCTGGAGGCGGCCGGTGAGGCTGCCCGAGGCGCCACTCTGTACGTCACGCTCGAGCCGTGTCGACATCACGGACGCACGCCCCCGTGCACGGAGGCGATCGTCGCGGCCGGGGTCGGTCGCGTGGTCTATGCGGCCAGCGACCCGCATCCACGGGCGGCCGGCGGGGCGGAAACGTTGCGCGGTGCAGGCATCGAGGTCGTGCACGCGGAGGCGGACGTCAGCGGGGTGGCGGTCGAACAGAACGCCGCCTTCCTGTGGAGCGCGACCGTGAGCCGGCCTTTCGTGGTCCTGAAGCTCGCCCAATCGATCGACGGAATGATCGCGGCGGCTCCCGGGGAACGAACGGACCTCACGGGAGGTCCGGCGCGCGAACTCGTCCAGGAGTTGCGGGCCGAAGCGGACGCAGTGCTGGTCGGGCGCGGAACCGTGAGTGCCGACGATCCGCGGTTGACGGCGCGGGGCGCGCTCCGGCCCCGGGTTCCGCCGCTCCGGGTCGTGCTCGACACGGCGGCGAAGTTGTCCACGGATTCCGCCCTCGTGACCACGATGGACGAGGCGCCGGTGCTCGTGTTCGTGGCCGGCAGCGCCCCCAGGTCGAGGCTCGCCGAGTTGCGCGCGGCCGGCGTGGAGATTTGCGTGGTGCCGCGCGCGGGAGCCGGTTTGCTGGACCCCGCCGCGGTGCTCGACGAGTTGCACGAACGGGGCGTACGGTCGGTCCTCGTCGAAGGCGGCGCGAGGATCGCGGCCAGCTTCCTCGAGGCCGGTCTCGTCGAGCGCTTCCACCAGTTCGTGGCGCCGAAGGTGATCGGCACCGGCGGCGTGCCTGCCTTCGCGGAGCTGTCGCCGGCCGTGGGGGCGGCCTGGACGCTCGCCCGCTCGGAGCGCGTCGGCGACGACGCCCACCTGGTGTGGGAGCGGAAGTCCGCATTCGAGCGCCTCCGGGTCGGGGCCTGAAGTGGTGCACGGAGGAGGAGCAGGGACATGTTCACGGGACTGATCGAGCACGTCGGCGAGGTGGAGGCCCGCGAGGCTCTCGAAGGCCGCGTTCGCTTCGTGATCGCGGCCCCGGAGCTGGCGGGGGAGCTTGCCGCGGGCGATAGCGTGGCCGTGGACGGAGTCTGCCTGACCGTCTCGGAGCCGGGCGCGACGTCGTTCGCGGTCGAGGCCGTGCCGACCACGCTGCAGCGTACGACGCTCCACGAGTACTCGGAGGGTAGGCGGGTGAACCTGGAGCGGGCCGTGCGAGCCGGGGAGCCGCTGGGCGGGCACCTCGTGCAGGGGCACGTCGACGGGGTCGGAGACGTCGTGGGCGCCGCTCGAGAGGACGAGGCGCTGGTCCTCCGCATCGCGCTGCCTGAGGGGGTGGCGGCCTACACGGTGGAGCGTGGATCGCTCACCGTCGACGGGGTCAGTCTCACCGTGGCGGGTCTCTCCGGCGGAGTCGCAAAACTGGCAATTATACCGTATACATTGGGGCATACGAATCTCGACCGGCTGGGAGCCGGTGTCCGCGTGAATCTCGAAGCCGACGTCATCGCGAAGTACGTCGCGCGCCTGCTGGACCCGTACGCGGGCCGAGAGAACATTTGAGGAGGAAGTCCGTGCTGTCGTTCGACGATACGAAGGTGAAGGAAGCGATCGCCACGATCCAGCGTGGCGGTCTCGTCATCGTGGCTGACGACGAGGATCGCGAGAATGAAGGCGACCTGGTTTGCGCTGCCGAGAAGGTGACGCCGGAGATCATCAACTTCATGGCGACCCACGGGCGCGGTCTCGTCTGCCTGACGCTCCATCCCGACATCGCGGACCGGCTCGACCTGCCGCTGATGACCGACGGACGCGGACAGGATCCGAACGGTACTGCGTTCACGGTCTCGATCGACGCCGTGGAAGAGAAGGGCGTATCGACGGGGATCAGCGCGGCCGATAGGGCGCGCACCATCCAGGTGGCCGTAGATCCGAACAGCCGGCCGCATCACCTGCTGCGGCCCGGTCACATCTTCCCCCTGCGGGCGAAGAAGGGTGGCGTGCTGCAGCGGGTCGGCCAGACCGAGGCCTCGATGGACCTCGCGCGGATGGCGGGACTGAAGCCCGCCGGCGTGATCTGCGAGATCCTCAACCCGGACGGATCGATGGCCCGCCGCCCGGAGCTGGACGAGTTCTCGCGCGAGCACGAGATCCCGTTCATCACGGTCGCGCAGATCATCTCGTATCGCCTCAAGCACGAGAGCCTGGTGCACCGCGTGGCGGAGGCGACGCTCCCGACCCGGTTCGGCGAATTCCGGATCATCGGGTACTCGAACGACGTGGACGGACGCGAGCACGTGGCGCTGGTCAAGGGCGAAGTGAAGGACCAGGACGACGTGCTGGTCAGGGTCCACTCGAAGTGTCTCACCGGCGACGTCTTCGGCTCGGCGCGCTGCGACTGCGGACCGCAGCTCGAGGCCGCCATGAAGCTCGTGGCGGAACAGGGGGCCGGCGTCATCGTCTACCTCGACCAGGAGGGACGCGGCATCGGCCTCCTGAACAAGCTCAGGGCCTACCAGCTGCAGGACGAAGGTCATGACACGGTGGAGGCGAACCAGATCCTCGGTTTCCCGCCGGACCTGCGGAACTACGGCATCGGCGCCCAGATCCTGGCGGATCTCGGCCTCCGGAAGATCCACATCATGACGAACAACCCTAAGAAGCTCAGCGGCCTCGAGGGGTTCGGTCTCGAGATCACGGGACGCGTCCCGCTGGAGACCGAGGCGACCGAGCTCAACCAGGAGTACCTGGACGTGAAGCGGGACAAGCTCGGCCACCTGCTAAGGTCTTCATGACCGGGGGCCCGACGGCGAAGGCCGGCGTCGGGCGGCGCTTCTGCCTGGTCGTGAGCCGGTTCAACCAGCCCATCACCGACCGTCTGGTCGAGGGCGCCCGCAACTGTCTCGAAGCTCACGGCACGGCCCCGGCCGACATCGAGGTGATCTACGTACCCGGCGCGTTCGAGCTCCCGCTCGCCGTCCGTTGGGTTTTGGACCGGGGCGGCGTCGACGGCGTGGCCGCGCTCGGATGCGTGATCCGCGGCGAGACTCCCCATTTCGAGTTCGTCTCGCTCGGCGCGACGGTGGGGCTCGAGGCGATAGCTCGCGAACGAGGCATCCCCGTGGCGTTCGGAGTTCTGACGACCGACGACGGGGCGCAGGCTCGCGCCCGGGCGGGCGGCGCGAAGGGCAACAAGGGGGAAGAAGCGGTCCGGGCCTTACTCGCAATGTGCGAGCTGGCCGATCACCTGCGGGACGGGCTGTGAACCCGCGCTCGCGCTCCCGCGGCTGGACCTTGCAGATCCTCTACGCATGGGAGCAGGGCCCCGAAGGACGGACGCTCGTCCAGGCGGCCGAGCGAACTCTGGCCACGCGCCGGGTGAGCCCGCGGTACGTGCCATACCTGGATCGGCTGATCGGTTGGATCGACGCCCATCGCGACGAGATCGACACTCGCATCCGGAGGCACCTCGACAACTGGCGACTGGAGCGACTGACGACGATCGACCGCAACATCCTGCGCATCGCGGTGGCCGAGCTGCTCTACGGCGACGACGTCCCCGTGGCGGTGGCGATCCACGAGGCGCTCCAGCTCGCGCGGAAGTACGGCAGCGGCGAGAGCCCGCGCTTCGTGAACGGAGTCCTCGACGCGGTGGCCGGAAGCGTGCGATCGACCGAATGAGCGAGGATCGGCGCCTGCGCCTCCTCGTGGTCAACTGGCAGGACCGGCTCAACCCGCACGCCGGGGGCGCCGAGATCCACCTGCACGAGATCTTCGGCCGGCTGGCCGGACGCGGGCACCGGGTGACGCTCCTGTGCTCGAACTGGCCCGGCGGCAAGCCGCGCGAGTCCGTCGACGGGATCGACGTGCACAGGGTGGGGACGCGGTACACGTTTCCGCTCCACGCGCGGCGGGCGTATCGCCGCCTCGCGGCGGACGAACACGACGTGATCGTCGAGGACGTGAACAAGCTGCCCCTGTTCACGCCGGGCTGGGCGGACGTGCCGGTCGTATGCCTCGTGCCGCACCTGTTCGGAACCACGGCGTTCGCGCAGGAGAGTTGGCCGGTGGCGGCCACGGTGTGGCTGGCCGAGCGCGCGATGCCGCGGGCCTACGCGGAATCCCCGCTGGTCGTGATCTCGGAGAGCACGGCGGATGACCTGGTCGAGCGCGGCTTCGACCGGGCCCGCATCACGGTGAGCCACCCGGGGATCGACCATGGTCTCTGCACCCCCGGCCCCGCGGGCCCGGGCTCCGGGCGCAGCGCCGAGCCGACCCTGGTCTACGTGGGCCGGCTGAAGCGATACAAGGGTGTCGAGGTCGTGCTCCGCGCGCTCGGCCGGCTGGCGGAAGACGGGGTCCGGGTCCGGCTGATCGTGGCGGGGAAGGGTGACGACCGGCTGCGGCTGGAGCGGCTGGCCGCCGGGCTGCGCCTCGAAGCGCTCGTGGACTTTCTTGGCTACGTTTCGGAAGAGGAGAAGGTCTCGCTGCTGCGGCGCGCGTGGGCGAACGTGTACCCGTCGCCGAAGGAGGGCTGGGGTATCACGAACGTCGAAGCGGCCGCGTGCGGGACTCCGAGCCTGGCCAGCGACGCCCCGGGCCTGCGCGAATCGGTCGTCGACGGGAAGACCGGTCGTCTCGTGCCGTACGGGGACGTCGACGCCTGGGCCTCCGCGGTGCGCGGACTGGTGGCCGCGCCGGGGGAGATGGAACGAATGGGCCGCGCGGCGGTTGGATTTGCGAGCCGATTCACCTGGGATCGAACGACTGACGAGATCGAAGCGGTGCTCCGCTCGATTCTCTGACTTTCGAGGAGGACACACATGCAGCTCATCATCTCCGCACGCAACGGCATGGACATCACCGACGACCTTCGGCGGAAGATCGAGGAGCAGTTCGAGCGCTTGGGCCGATACGACTCGAGGGCTTCTCGCGCCGAGGTCACGTTGTGGGAGGAGAAGACGCGGTGCATGGTCGAAGCCGTCGTCAGCATCGACGGCCGTCCCCGGTTGCACGGGGAAGCGAAGGCGCCTGCGTTTCGCACGGCCCTCGACCGGCTGCACGACAAGCTCACCCGGCAGCTCAAGAAGGAGCGCGGCCGCCGGCGTGATCACCAGGCGCCGCCGCTCGAAGCCCTGATCGACGAGGACGGTACGAGCGCGTGAACACGCTGACCGTCGGAGACATCCTCGAGCGCCGCAGCGAGATGCTGGAGCTCGAGCTCGTGGCGGGAGGCGAAGGCCTGACGCGCCAGATCTCGAGTCCCGACATCTCGAGTCCCGGTCTCGTGCTGGCGGGCTTCACCGAGCGGTTTCCGACGGGCCGCCTCCAGGTGCTCGGCGAGACCGAAATCCAGTACCTCAACTCCCTCGACGACGCGGGCCGCCGCCGGGCGCTCGAGGTGCTGTACGATCACGATATCCCGTGCGTATTCGTCACCAAGGGCCTGACGATTCCCTCGGTCATGGGTGAGCTGGCGGATCGGTTGAGCGTTCCGCTCGTGCGCTCGGGTCTCAAGACGGGCGAGTTCTTCCGCCGGGTGAAGCCCTTCCTCGACGACGAATACGCGCCGTCCACCGCGATCCACGGCTCGCTGGCGGACGTGTACGGAGTCGGGCTCCTGTTCGTCGGAGCGAGCGGAATCGGCAAGAGTGAATGCGTGCTCGACCTCGTCGAGCGAGGGCACCGGCTCGTCGCCGACGACGTGGTGCGCATCCGGCGGCGCGGTCACGACGTCCTCATCGGGCGCGCGATCGAGCAGCAGCAGTTCCACATGGAGATTCGCGGGATCGGGATCATCGACGTGCGCGCCCTGTTCGGCATCCGTTCCGTGCGCCAGCAGAAGCGCATCGAGGTGGTCGTTCAGCTCGAGACGTGGTCGGACGATGCCACCTACGACCGCACCGGCCTCGACCCTGAGACGACCGAGATCCTGGACGTGCGGATCCCGCGCGTCGTGGTGCCCCTGAACCCCGGGAAGAACATCACCGTGATCAGCGAGGTGGTGGCGATGCGCCACCTCCTTCGCTACGCGGGGATCGATTCCGCGCAGATCTTCGCGCAGAATCTGCAGGCCTCGATGCGTCCAGTCCGCGATTACCTGGAACAGGACTACGAGTGATGGCCGAGCGCTCCATCGCGACCCGTGGCGTCGTAGTGACCCACGCCCGGCTCGGCGAGGCGCTGATCGAGGCGGCCGAGGAAGTAAGCGGGGTTCGCGGGGCCCTGGTCGCGGTTTCCAACCGGGGGTGCAATCCCGACGTGCTGCGGGAGAGGATCACGGCGGCAGTCGGCGAGGGGCCGGTCGTCGTGTTCGTCGATCTCGCGGCCGGTAGCTGCGGGTTCGCGAGTCGAGCGGCGGTTCGCGCCGTCGGCGAGGCGGCCACCGTGATCACCGGGGTCAGCCTTCCGATCCTGCTGGACTTTCTCTTCCACCGGGACCTGTCCCTCCCGGAGCTCACCCGTCGCCTGGTCGCGAAGGGCCGGGCGAACATCACGGCTGCCAATGCCTCGGACGATGCCGCTCGATCTGTTCCGGATTGACGAACGGCTGCTCCACGGCCAGGTGATCGTGGGCTGGGGGATGCGCCTCGGCCTCGAGCGCTACGTCATCGTGGATGACGAGCTGGCCGCGAGCGACTGGGAGCAGGACCTTTATTCGGCCGGTCTCCCGCCGGACGCCACCGCCGTGTTCCTCACGGAGTCGGAGATCCTCACCCGGCTGCCCGCCCTGATCGACGCCGCCGGAGCCGGCGCCGTCCTCACGCGCACGACGGCCGCGATGCGCGCGATCGCGGAGGCCGGCCTGCTGGAGGGAAAGCGCGTGAACGTAGGCGGATTGCACGATGCGGCCGGTCGCCGCCGGGCCCTGCGCTACGTCTCGCTCCGGCCCGACGAGGCGGAGGATCTCCGGGCGATCGCGGCGGCGGGTGCCCGGGTGTCGGCCCGAGACATCCCGACCTCGCGCCAGGTGGATCTCGCGGAGTTGCTCGATGCCGTTGACTGAACTCCAGTTCGACCCGGCCCTGTGGTGGACGATCGCGGCCCTCGGCGGTCTGCTGGCGCTCGACGGCGTCTCGTTCCCCCAGACGATGGTGTCGCGGCCGCTGATCTCGGCCACCCTCGGCGGCGCGCTCCTCGGACGACCGGAGGGCGGGATGCTGGTCGGGGCGGTGCTCGAGCTGCTCAGCATGCGACATCCGCCGTACGGCGCGGCCAAGTACCCGGACACCGGGCCCGCGGGGCTCGTGGCGGGCGCGGCGTACGCCGCCGTCGGGGCCGCGTCGATCCAGGCGCTGGTGGCCGCCCTGATCGGCGGCTGGGCCACTGGCTGGGCCGGCTCCTATGCGGGGCATGCGCGCCGAAAGCTGAACGGCTGGCTCGTCGCGGAACCCGCACAACTCGCGGCCCGTCCCCAGCGGCTCGAGCATCGGGTCATGGGTGCCGTGGCGATCGACGTAGCTCGCGGGGTGCTCGTGACCGCCGGCTTCCTCGTGCCCGTGGCGATCCTGACCGGCCTGGCGGCCTCCGTGCCGCTGACGGGAGGTGGTGTGGCGTTCGGGGCCGCGGCGCTGGTGACCGCGGTGGCGGCCTCGGTCGGCGCCGGGGCCCGGACGACGGCGCCGGACATTCGTGCCTGGGCGATGGTCCTCCTGGGCGCGCTCCTCGTCGTCGCCACCCTGTGGATGCCGTCGTGAAGCCGCGTCCACGGGATTTTCGGCGTGCCTGGCGGCGCTGCTTCGCCGTGCAGAGCCTGTGGAACTACGGGACCTTGATCGGACCCGGGGTCACCTACGCGCTCCTGCCGCTGCTGCGCCCGATCCACGCGGGCGATCCCGTCCGCCTCGAGGCTTCGGTGCGGCGGCATCTCGATTCGTTCAACGCGCACCCGTACCTGGCCGCCGTCGCGGTGGGCGCGCTGGCGCGCATGGAGTTCGAAGACGCCTCGGACGACGAGATCCGTCGTTTCCGAACGGCTCTGCGGGGCCCGCTCGGCACCCTGGGTGACCGGACGATCTGGGCCGAGTGGCGTCCGTTCTGCCTGCTGCTCGCGATCACGCTGTTCGGCTTCGGGGTCAGCCCGCTCGTCTGCGCCCTGACGTTCCTCGTCGCTTACAACGCCGGACATGTCTGGGTGCGCGCGTGGGGCTTCCGCCGCGGCTGGCAGCACGGACGGAACGTGGGGCGCCTGCTGCGCGAGTTTCCGCTCGAGCGGCTGACGGATCGACTGTGGCCCGTTACCATGTTCCTTCTCGGAGCGGCCACGGTGCTGCTCGGACAGGCCGTCGTCGAGACGGCGGGACGAAGTGCAGAGAGCTTCCCCCTGCTGCTGGTCGCCGGGCTGACCGCAGTGCCCGCCTTCCGCTGGCCGAATCGCTTCGGGCGACTGGCCATCGGGCTTCTGTTGTCGATCCCCTTCATCTGGATGTTGCTCGCGCTGGCGAGCTGAGGATCATGACTGGCGATAATCACGGATCCGCGGACACGAGAGACGTGCAGATTCCGAACCTGCTGGGCCTCCACGCCCGGCCGGCGGCGGCGTTCGTCAAGGTGTCTTCCGGATTCGAGAGCGAGGTCTTCGTCGCGAAGGGCGACCTCGAGGTGAACGGCAAGAGCATCATGGGCGTGATGATGCTGGCGGCCGAATGCGGATCGGTTCTGCGGATCCGGGCCAGGGGACCGGATCACGAAGAGGTCCTCGACGCTCTCGTCTCGCTGGTCCAGGGCGGGTTCGGCGAGGAGCTGGCCGATCCCGACACCCTTCCGGACGTATGAGCGACCCGCGCGCACGACGGCTCGAAGGAATCGGGGCGGCGCCGGGTCGAGCCCTGGGCCGGGTGTACCGGCTGGAGTTCGACCTGCCGGCCGTTCCGCATCGAACGATCGCGCCCGAAGAGGTCGAAGCCGAGGTGGAGCGGTTCGAGTCGGCTCGCCGCGAAGCTCGGTCCCGCCTGGAGGAGCTGGCGCGCGAGACGGGCAGCCGTCTCGGCCCGTTCGAGGGGAAGATGTTCGAGGCCCAGGTGTGGATGATCGACGATCCGATGATCGTGGACGGAGCGCTCGCCTACATCCGGGAGAACTTCCTCGCCGCGGAACGGGCCTTCGAGCTGCAGATGCTCGAACACCGGGTGCGGATGCTCGATTCGGGGCAGTCGATGGTCCTCGATCGCCTCGCCGATCTGCAGGACGTTCGTATCCGGGTTCTCTGCTCCCTGCTCGGAATCGACGAACCCGAGCTCCCGGGCGAGGCCGACGAGCCGCTCGTCCTGGTGGCGCGCGACGTTCCGCCGAGCCTGGCGGCTCGCCTCGATACCTCGCGGGTCGTCGGCTTCGTGACCGAGCGAGGGTCCCGGGGCGGCCACTCGGTCGTCATCGCACGATCGCTCGGCATCCCGGCCGTCGTGGGGGTGGGCCCCGACCTCGAACTGTTGAAGTCCGGTGAGAGGGCCCTCCTCGACGGGCGCACGGGCCAGATCGTGCTCGACCCGACGGAGCAGGACGTCGAGCTCTACGAGCGGGGCCGCGAGCGGGTCGCGGCGCGGCGCAGGGAGTTGGGCGAAACACCGGGGGAGCGCCCGACCCGAACCCTGGACGGTATCGAAGTCAGCCTGCAGGCCAACATCGATCGTCCCGACGAGGTGGCGCGGGCGCGTCAGCTCGGGGCCGACGGCGTCGGGCTGTTCCGCTCCGAGTTCCTCGTCATCGGCCACCGCGACATTCCAAGCGAGGCCGAACAGTACGAGGCCTATCGGACGGCCGTCGAGGCGTTTCCCGACCACGAGGTGACGCTGCGCACGTTCGACATCGGCGGGGACAAGTTCCCGATGTTCCTCCCCGCGCCGCGCGAAGAGAACCCGTACCTCGGCTGGCGGGCGATTCGAGTGTGCCTCGACCTGCCCGAGTTGTTCCTCAACCAGCTCCGCGCCGCCGTCCGGGCGTCGGAGCACGGACGCCTGCGGATCCTGCTGCCGTTCATCATCTCCGAGGACGAGATCGAACGCACCCGTGAGCTCCTCGACCGCGTCTACGCGGAGCTCGGCGACGAGGGGCCGGCCGAGCCGCTGCCGCTGGGGATCATGGTCGAAACGCCGGCGGCCGTGGAGCTCCTCGATCGAATGGCCTCGCTCGTGGATTTCGTCAGCCTCGGAACCAACGACCTCACCCAGTACGTTCTCGCGGCGGATCGTGGGAACGCCAAGCTGGCGGGCCTGTTCGATTCCATGCACCCGGCGCTGATCGCCAAGTACCGCCGCGTCGTGCGGACGAGCCGCGCGCACGGCCTCGATCTTTCCGTGTGCGGGGAGCTCGCCGGCGAGCCGACGGGCCTCGCCCTGCTGCTGGGGCTCGGCTTCACGCGTTTCAGCATGTCGCTGGCGACACTCGCCGAGCAGCGGGAGATCGCCCGCAACGTCTCGGTGGACGACCTGGCCGGGCTGATCGGCGACGCCGAGTGGAAGGACGGAGCGACCTGCCGTGCCGCCCTGTCGGAGTACCTGGCGGAGCAGGGAGTTCCCGACGGCGACTCGGTCCGGTTGTCGGTCGAATGAACGGCGGGTAGCTTCCCGGGCTTCTCTATCGAAAGCGAATGGATAAGGTGCCGAATACGTTCCTGTTCACCTCGGAATCGGTGTCGGAGGGTCATCCCGACAAGGTGGCCGACCGCATCTCCGACTCGGTCCTCGACGCCGTTCTCGCCGAGGCCGCCGACAGCTTCGTGGCCTGCGAGACCCTGGTCACCACGAACAGCGTGATCCTGGCCGGCGAGGTCCGCTACCTGCCGAAGGCCGACGCCGTCGATTACGAGCGAATCGCCCGTAAGACGGTGGCGGCGATCGGCTATGACCGGCCCGAGCTCGACTTCGCGGCCGACACGTTCGTGTTCCAGGACCACATCCACTTGCAGTCCGAGGACATCAACCGGGGCGTCGTGGAGGGAGGGGCGGGCGACCAGGGGATGATGTTCGGATACGCGACGGACGAGA
>JASFRN010000062.1:0-15479 GCA_050114915.1 Gemmatimonadales bacterium
GGCGCGGAGTGTCGAGCGGCGAACCCGTCACCGTCCGTGGCCTCGGCTTCCAGATCGCCGCCCACGAACATCACCACCTGCAGGTGCTGACGGAGCGCTACCTGACCCTGCTCGACGAACGCGATGCCTGACGCCCCCGCGAGCACGGTGACGGCCGGCGAGCAGCCGACCACCGCCCGGTTCGGGACCTTCAAGGGGGTGTTCACCCCCAACGTCCTGACGATCCTCGGGATCATCCTCTTCCTGCGGACCGGCTGGGTCGTCGGGGAGGCGGGCTTCTACGGCGCCCTGGCGATCATCGTCCTCGCCAACGCGATCTCGCTGCTCACGGGCCTGTCGCTCTCGGCGATCGCCACGTCGATGGACGTGAAGGCCGGCGGTAACTACTACCTGATCTCCCGCTCCCTCGGCCTCGAGATCGGCGGGGCGATCGGCATCCCGCTCTACCTGTCGCAGGCGATCTCGGTCGCGTTCTACGTGATCGGTTTCACCGAGGCGATGCGGATCATCCCCTTCGTGTCGGCCCTCAACCCGCAGATCATCGCGACCGTCGTGGCGCTGACCTTCGTGGTCATCGCGTACGTCGGCGCCGATTTCGCCCTCAAGATCCAGTACTTCATCCTCGCGGTGCTGGTGCTCGCCCTGATCTCGTTCTTCACCGGCGGTTGGGGCGAGATGATCCGGCCGAACCTGGTGCCGCAGTACTCCGAGGGCGTGAGCTTCTGGGTCGTGTTCGCGGTGTTCTTCCCGGCCGTGACCGGGATCGAGGTCGGGATCAGCCTGTCGGGCGACCTCAAGGACCCGAGCCACAGCATTCCGCTCGGCACGATCGCCTCGATTCTCGTCACGTCGGTGGTCTACGTGGGCGCCGCCCTCTGGTTCGCCTACCAGCTCCCGGCCGACGAGCTGATCGCCAACCCATACGCGATGCAGAAGATCGCGAGCGTGCCGCAGCTCATCCTGGCCGGCGTGGCCGCCTCGACGCTCTCGTCGGCGCTCGGCAGCGTGATCGCCGCGCCGCGCACCCTGCAGGCGGTGTCGCGCGACCGGGTCGTCCCCCGCTGGATCGCCTCGAACCTCGGCAGCCCCACCGAGCCGCGGATGGCCGTGCTGATCACGGGCGCGATCGCGACCGGCGTGATCTGGATGGGCGACCTCGACTTCGTGGCGCCGATCATCACGATGTTCTTCCTCAACACGTACGGAATGGTGAACCTCGTCGGGGCGATCGAGCGGATGGTCGGCAACCCGAGCTTCCGGCCGCGGTTCCGGATTCCGCTCTGGGTGTCGGTGTTCGGGGCGCTCGGCTGCTACGGGGCGATGTTCCTGATCAACGCTCCGGCCACGATCGCCGCGATCCTCGTCTCCTACGGCATCTTCTTCGGTCTCAGCCGCCGCAGCATGGGGAGCTCGTGGGGCGACGTCCGGCGCGGCATCTGGACTTCGCTGGCGCGCTACTCGCTGCTCAACATCGAGCGGCAGCCGGCGACGACCGATGTCCGCAACTGGCGTCCCAACCTGATGGTGTTCACGGGGCAGCCGCACAATCGCGAGCACCTGGTCGACCTGGCCGAGTGGCTCGGCCGCGGTCGCGGGATCGTCACCTTCTCGCAGCTCATCACCGGGGCCGTCGGGCAGGCGAACAAGCCGATGCTGCGCGAGACCGCCCGCAGCCGGATCCGCACCTACATCCGCAACCGCCGGATGGCCGCCTTCGCCGAAGCGCAGATCGTGCCCGATTTCGCGCACGGGGCCGTGTCCGTCGTGCAGGCGCATGGGATCGGACGTCTCGAGTCGAACAACGTGCTGATGGGCTGGAGCGGCGCGCCGGAGGGACGAGCCACGCAGATGCAGGTCATGTGCGACCTCACCGACCTCGGAAAGTCGACGATGTTCCTGCACGTCGACGAGGAGCGGGGCTTCGGCGATCACGGGTCGATCGACGTCTGGTGGGGCGGACGCGGTGGAAACGCCGACCTGATGCTCCTCCTCGCGCACCTGATCCGGCTGCACGGCGCCTGGGGCGGAACGGAGCTGCGCGTGCTGCGCATCGTCGATTCCGAGGAAGGCGTCGAGCCTTCGCGCGAGCACATGACGAAGCTGTTCGACGACGTGCGGGTCGACGCGACCCCGGAGATCATCGTGCGTCCCGAGACGGATCGCCCGCTGGTCGAGGTGATCGCCGAGCACAGCCGCGCGACCGACCTCAGCCTGATCGGCATGCAGAGGCCCGATCGCGACGCGGTCGACACGTACAGCGAGCGACTGGCCTCGCTCGTCGAAGCCGTCGGGACCGTCCTCCTGGTTCACAACGCGAGCCCCCGCGAAGACTTGCTCCACGTGGACTGACGCGCCCCGCGCCCTCCGCACCCCCGCCAATTGCCCGGACCTTGACGAGGATCGCCCCAGGAGCGAGACTGCACCCTGCACGAACATTAGACAAACACTAGACAACAGGGGCGCAGGTCATGGCGGAACCGGACATCTACGTAATCCTCGGCGCCTCGGGCGGAATCGGTTCCGCGCTGGTCCGCCGGCTGAGCGCCGAAGGTCGGCGCCTCGTCCTGGCGGCACGGGACGAGGAACGCCTGGCGGAGCTGGCCGACTCGCTGCCGGAGGACGCGGAGACCGAGATTCGGAGCGTCGATGCGACCGACGCCGCTGCGGTGGAGTCGCTGATCGCCGAGGCGGCGTCCGCCGGGCGCCTGCGCGGGGTGGCGAACTGCGTCGGATCGATCGTCCTCAAGCCGGCGCACCTCACCCGGCCGGAAGAATTCCGCGAGACCCTCGAGCTGAACCTGGGGAGCGCGTTCAACGTCGTGCGGGCGGCCGCGAAGCCGCTCCACGCCGTGGGTGGCGGCTCGATCGTCCTGTTCGGCTCGGCCGCGGGCGAGGCGGGGATGCCGAACCACGAGGCGATTGCCGCGGCGAAGGCCGGCGTCTCGGGCCTCACGCGCTCGGCGGCCGCCACGTACGCGCGCTGGAACGTCCGCGTGAACTGCATCGCTCCCGGCCTCGTCGACACGCCGCTCAGCGCCCGTATCACATCGAACGAGAAGGCGCGCGAGAAGTCGGCGGCCATGCACCCGCTCGGACTGATCGGCACTCCCGACGACGTGGCGCCCCTGGCCGCGTGGCTGTTGTCGCCCGCGGCCGCCTGGATGACCGGCCAGGTGGTCGGCGTCGACGGCGGGCTGGCGGCGCTGCGCGGCGCCTGACGCGCCGCGGCGATCGACCGTGTCGGCCCGACGTTCAGTTCCGGGGAGAGAGTACGAAATCGCGGTGCCGATATCCCCGCGATTCGAGCGTGAAGAACATCTCGTCCCTCAGCTCCTCGCTCACGTCGGGGTCCCGCACGAGCAGCCACCCGAACTTGCGGTCGGGCGTGCCGACGACGGCGTACTCGTAGTCGTCGCCGAGGCCGATCACCCAGTAGTCGCCCCAGATCGGCCGGAAGCCGAGGAGGCTGAAGAAACTGACCTCCAGCTTCGCGTTCGTCGCCTCGTCGACGACCCGCGCGAGCCCCTTTGCTTCGTCCACCCCGTCTTCGGTCACGCACCGGTTCAGCACGTCGACCTTCCCGTCCTCGCGCAGCGTGTACTCCGCCGTCGTGGGACCGGTGCACTGCGACTGGAAGCGGTTGGGCAGCCGGGCGAACTCGTGCCACAGGCCCATGTAGCGTTCGAGGTCGACGTGCGAGACCGTCTCGGGTTCCGAGCCGGGGGCGTTCTGCGCCATCGTGATCTCCGGAGATGCGGCGAGCGCGATCGCCGCCGCGATGCCGAGCGGGCGAATCGGTCTGCCGCGACGGCGGGCTGGTGCGAGGTTCATGTGTCCACAGTGTCGGGTCGCCGTCCGGAGGGGAACCCCGAGAATGGCCGTCGCCGGCTCCACGTCCTAACCTCCGCCCATGCGTGAACCGGGAGGACGGATCGGAGTCGGCGTGGCGTCCAGCACCCGCCTGGCCGCGGAGGCCGGGGCCGAGATCGCCGCGGCGGGCGGCAACGCGGTGGACGCGGCCGTCGCCGCCGCATGGGTCGGCGCGATCGCCGAACCCGGGATCTGCGCCCCGGGCTGCGGCGGCTTCGTCACGATCTGGGTCCCCGGCGACGAGCCCGTCGTGGTGGACGGTTACATCGAGATGCCGGGCCGCGGCCTGCCGCCCGAGCGGTTCGGCGGGGGCACGTCCGAGGTGTCGATCGAATACGGCGGCGGCGTGACGATGCACGTCGGACACGGCTCCGTCGGCACCCCCGGCGGTCCCGCCGCCCTGTCGCTGGCCAGCGAGCGCTTCGGTCGCCTGCCGTGGGCGGAGACCATGCAGCCCGCGATCCACCTGGCGCGCGACGGGTTTCCGCTCACCGCGCCGGCCCGCCACTACCTCGAGTATTCCGGCGGTCCCGTGTTCGGCCGGGAACCCGACAGCCGCGCGGCGCTCCATCGCCCCGACGGCCGCCTCAAGCGGGAGGGCGAGACGATCCACGTCCCGCACCTCGCCGACAGCCTCGAGCGCCTGGCGAGAGAGGGCGCCGGCGATTTCTACACGGGAGAGATCGGCCGGAGGATCGCGGAGGACATGGCGGAGCGCGGCGGCCTCGTCACGCGCGAGGACCTGGCGGCGTACCGGCCGATCGTGCGCCGGGCGCTGCGCGGCCGGACGCCCGGCTGGCAGGTGGCGACGAATCCGCCCCCCGCTATCGGCGGGGTCACGCTGGGCGCGATGCTCGGCCTGATGGACGGACGGCCGGCCGGTCCGTGGACCGAAGACGACGTCGCGCTGCTGGTGGACGTGCAGGCCCGCGTGCTCGGATTCCGCCGCGAGCACGTGGACCTGCGCGAGGACGTGCTGGCGGCGATCGAAGAGCTGCGCGCGGCGTTCACGTCGCCCTCCACGGTGCACACGTCGGCCGTGGACGCCGATGGGCTCGCCTGCGCGATCACGCTGTCGGCCGGGTACGGCTCCGGTGTCATGGTCCCGGGCACCGGGCTATGGCTGAACAACTGCCTCGGCGAGATGGAGTTGAATCGGCGGGGACTCCACGCCTGGCCCGTGGGAGCCCGCCTGGTGTCCAACATGGCGCCGACCGTGGCACGGTCGGCGGAGGGCGAGGTCCTGGCGATCGGCTCACCGGGCGCCGACCGCATCACCACGGCGATTCTCCAGGTGTTCGTGAATCACGCCAACGCCGGGATGCCGCTGGCGGAGGCGATCGCGCACCCGCGCCTCCACGTCGAGGCGACGGACGAGGGGCCTCGCGTGGCGGCCGAGCCCGGCCTTCCGGGGTGCCCCGGGCCGCTGCCGTGGCGCCTGTTCGAGGCGCCGTCGATGTACTTCGGCGGGGTCGGCGCCGTGTGCTGGTCGTCCCACGGCGGTTTCACGGCGGCGGCCGATCCCCGCCGCGAGGGCGCGACGGCCGTCGTCGGGGCCTGAGCCGGCCGGTCTCAGCCGGAGGCGCCGCCGAGCTCGGCGTGACGGAAGCAGTCGACGACGTGGTCGTTCACCATGCCCGCGGCCTGCATGAACGCGTAGCAGATCGTCGATCCGACGAACTTGAATCCCTCGCTCTTGAGCGCCCGGCTCATCTCGTCGGATTCCGGGGACGTGGCCGGCATCCCGGCGTCAGCCGCCCACGCGTTGTGGATCGTGCTCCCCCCGGTGAACTGCCAGATCCAGGCGTCGAACGAGCCGTGCGCCTCCTGCAGCCGCAGGAACTCCCGTGCGTTGCCGATCGTCGCGTCGATCTTCTGTCGGTTCCGCACGATCCCGGCGTCGCCGAGCAGGCGCTCCCGCTCGGCGGCGCCGTAACGCGCGATCCGGGCCGGATCGAAGCCGTCGAGCGCGCGGCGGAAATTCTCCCGCTTGTGGAGGATCGTGCGCCAGCTGAGTCCGGCCTGGAACGCATCGAGCACGAAGAACTCGAACAGCTTCCGGTCGTCGTGCACGGGAACGCCCCACTCCTCGTCGTGGTAGGCGATCATCAGCGGGTCGTCCGCCGGCCAGGCGCAGCGAGTCGTCGTCATGCCGATCTCGAGGGTCGAAGTGTCGTTTCTGGCCCGGCTTCTGCAGGCCTTCCGGGGGTAGGATGGTGGAAGCGCACGATCTACGACAGGGGGAACGAATGACGCGAGCGCGCGCCCTGACCTGGACGCTCGTGACGATCTGGCTGATGGTCGCCGTGGCGACGGTCAGCGCCGGACTCCCGTACTACGAGCTCCCGATGCTCGCCCGCCTCGATTCGCCGCTCCACGATGCGCTGCGGCCGTCCGGTTCGATCGGCCACATGTACGGGATCATCGGCACCGCGATGATGCTGGTGGGCGTTGCCGGCTATTCCCTTCGGCGGCGCGTGGGCTGGATGACGGGGGCGGGACGGCTGAGCAACTGGCTGCAGGTGCACATCTTCCTCTGCACGCTCGGGCCGTTCCTGGTCGTGCTGCATACGACCCTCAAGCTCGGCGGGATCGTGTCGATCGCGTTCTGGAGCATGACGATCGTCGTCCTGAGCGGTTTCTTCGGCCGCTACGTGTACGCCCGCATCCCGCACGGCGTGGAGGGGAACGTCCGGGACCTGGCCGACCTGGCGGAAGAAAGCCGGGGGCTCGAGGCCCGGCTGCGGGCCGACGCGGCGCTCCCGGAGGAGGGCCTGTCCGATCTGCTCGCCGTGCCCCGCACCCCGGAACCCCGCGGCGCGCTGCATGCTCTCGCACTTTCCTTCACCGGCGGCGTGTCCGATCGCCTCCACCAGCGGCGGGCCAGGCGGCTGCTGGAGCGACGAAATGTCCCGCGCACCCATCAACGCGAGGTCCTCGACCTGATCCGCCGCCGCCGCCGTCTCCTGCGGGCGGGCACGCTGTCGCGGTCGTTCCGGCGGATGTTCGGCTCGTGGCATCTCCTGCACCTGCCCCTCGCCATCCTGCTGGCGATCGTGACGGTTTTGCACATCGCGGTCGCGTACCTGTTCGGCTACGTCTGAGGCGCGTTTCTTGCCGTAAATATGCGGCTATCATGACGCCGATCCGGGTACCGAGGCCCGCCGAGGCCGTAATCACGCTGCTGTTGCTGGTTCTCCTTCCGAGCGCCGGCTCCGCACAATTGATCTCACCCGGTAAATTGTCCTCGGCCCACGCCGAGCTCGAGGGGATGACCCGCTGCACGAGCTGCCACGAGCTCCGATCGCGGGGAATCGCACCCGACCGTTGCCTGTCCTGCCACGAATCGCTGGCCACGCGGGTGGCGGCCGACGAGGGTCTGCATGCCGGCGCCGACTACCGGGCCTGCGCCTCCTGCCACCGCGAGCACCTGGGGCGCGACTACGCGCTCATCCGCTGGGAGCCCGAGACCTTCGACCACGAGACGGTCGGTTTCGAGCTCGCCGGGGCGCACGCCGACCTGGGCTGCCGCGACTGCCACACGGCGGTGCGCGTGCGCGACGTCGGGGTGCGTACCGAGAAGGTGCAGCACGCGGCGCTGAACCGGACCTACCTCGGACTCGGTACGGCCTGCGTCGACTGTCACGAGATGGACGATCCGCACGAGGGCGGGTTCGCGCCCCGGGCATGCTCCGACTGTCACGACCAGCGCGACTGGAAGGCGGCGGCCGCCTCGTTCGATCACGACGCGACGCGTTACCCCCTCACCGGCCGGCACCGCACCGTCGAGTGCAACGACTGCCATCGCACGGACTCGTTCCGCGGCCTGCGCTTCGCGGCGTGCACGGACTGCCACACCGATCCGCACGACGGGGGGATGCAGGCCGTCTGCACGTCCTGCCATTCGACGAACGGCTGGCACGACGTGAGCCGTGAGGCGGTCGAGTCGGGTTTCGACCACGACAGGGTGTTTCCGCTCGAGGAAGCTCACGCCAGCGCCGACTGCGCCGCCTGCCACGACCCGGGCCCGGAGCTCGCGGCGACGATCCGTATCACGTATCGGCCGGGGACGGCGGACCAG
This sequence comes from Gemmatimonadales bacterium, assembly GCA_050114915.1. Classification (GTDB taxonomy): domain Bacteria; phylum Gemmatimonadota; class Gemmatimonadetes; order Palauibacterales; family Palauibacteraceae; genus JARFPW01. Next base: position 7,952 of record JASFRN010000062.1, read on the forward strand.
GCCTGGCCGGCCCCGCTCGTCGACGGCGGCTGCCGCGCCTGCCACGTCGATCTCCACCGGGGAGAGCTCGACCGGCCCGGACCCGCGGGCCAGTGCTCGTCCTGCCACACCCAGGCGGCCTGGTATCCCTCGACGTTCGGGCTCGATCGGCACGACACCGACACGGGCTTTCCGCTCACGGGCGCCCACGCGGCGACGCCGTGCAGCGCCTGCCACGACGCGCCGCTCGGCGAGGGGCAGTTCACCGTCGCCGCCGGCTCGTGCGCGGACTGCCACGGCGCCGACCAGCCGCACGGAGACCAATTCGCCGGCCGCGGCTGTGACGACTGCCACGACGCGGATTCGTTCCGCATCACGGACTTCGATCATTCGGCCACCTCGTTCTCCCTCGAGGGGGCGCACGCGTCGGTGGCCTGCGCGGCGTGTCACCGGTCCGAGCCCCGGCCCGGCGGGGGCACGATGATCCGCTATCGGCCCCTGGCCGCCGCGGGTTGCAGCGACTGTCACGGAGAAGAGTCATGAGCCTGGATGCACGAAGGTGCGCGGCGTTCGTCGGCTGGCTGGCGGCCGGCCTCCTCGCGGCGGTCCCGGGCCCCCTGGCGGGGCAGGAAAGCCCGCACGGCGACACCCGCCGGCCCCTCAACTGCGTCGACTGTCACACGCAGACCGCCTGGCTGCCGCTGCGCGCGAAGATCTCGTTCGACCACGCCCGCGACACCGGGTATCCGCTCGACGGCCGGCACGCGGACGCCCCGTGCACGAGCTGCCATCTCGGGGCGAACTTCGCGGAGCCGAAGCTGGCCGGCGACGACTGCGCCGCGTGCCACGTCGACGTCCACCAGGGCAACCTCTCCACCGACTGCACCTTCTGTCACACGACCCGCTCGTTCGCCGATCTGCCGGGCGTGAACGTGCACCTGGCGACGAGCTTTCCGCTGACCGGGGCCCACCTGCAGGTCACCTGCTCGTCGTGCCACGTCGACGACGTCGGGGGACGCGTGACGACCCTCGACCCCGAATGCGTGGCGTGTCACCGGGCGGACTACGAGGACGCCGTGTCGATCGATCACGTCGCGTCCGGGTTCTCGACGGAGTGCGCCGACTGCCATAACACGGTCGCGTTCGGGGCGGGCGTCCAGTTCGAGCACGAGGTCGTGTCGGGCGGCTTCCCGCTGCTCGGCATCCATCAGCGCATACGGTGCGCTTCGTGTCACGTGGTGCCGGGGTTCGACCCGTTGTTCCCCGGGGTGACCGACGCCCAGGACTGCGTGGGCTGCCACCAGGCCGATTACGACAGGGAGCACGGCGGCAGCGGCTTCCCGACGACCTGCGCCGACTGCCATTCGGTCGAGACGTGGGACGACGCGACGTTCGATCACGACCTGGTGTCGGGCGGCTTCACGCTGGAGGGTGCGCACCGGCAGCTCCCCTGCGAGTCCTGCCACCTGCAGCCCGACTACGCCCCCGTGTTCCCGGGCGTGACCGACGACCGCGACTGCGTGGGCTGCCACCAGGCGGACTACGACCAGGTGCACGCGGGCAGCGGTTTCCCGACCGACTGCACCGGCTGTCACTCCACGACGACCTGGGGTGACGCCTCGTTCGAGGACCACGACGCCGTGTTCCCGATCTACAGCGGGGCGCACGCGGGCCGGTGGACGACCTGCACGTCCGAGTGCCACACGACGCCCGGCGACTTCTCGTCATTCACCTGCCTGACCTGCCACGAGCACGATCAGCCGCAGATGGACGACAAGCATCTCGGCGAGGTGTCGGGCTACGTGTACGAGAGTTCGGCCTGTCTGTCCTGCCATCCGCGGGGGAGGCACGAATGAGACGGCGGAGGAGGGTCCGCAATCTGCCGGCGCTGCGGCCGGCGCTTCTGGCGGTCGGCGCGTCGATCGTGGCCTGGTTGCTCCTGCCGACGGCGGCGACGGCGCAGGAGGCGGCCGCCGACGAGCTGGTCGCCGACGTGGTCGGCATCGCCGGCGAGGACTTCTATCTTTCGCTCGGCACCGACGACGGCCTGTGGACGGGAGCCGAGCTCGAGGTGCGTCCGGCCGACGAGGAGCGCGTCCTCGGCCGCGTGCGCGTGCGGCAGGCGAGCTCGAACCGGTCGGTCGTGAGCTTCGTCGGCGAACCGTTCGCGGTCACGCGGGGCACGCGCCTCAGGGTGCGGCCGCTGGGGCCGCCGGCCGCGGAGGGCGAGGCGGAACGGCAGGCGGCGAACGCCGCCCCCGGGCGCCGGCCACCTCGCGACAGCTACGAACGGCCGCGCCCCGGCGGCATCGAGACGCACGGGAGCCTGGGCGTCTCGTTCGACGCCCGGAAGTCGACGACCGAGTGGGAAGACGTGGGGCTTCCCCCCACCGATCGCACCTTCACCACGCCCGAGACGTGGCTGAACCTGCGGGCGACGGGGCTTCCGGGCGGCTTCCGCCTGCGCCTCAATGCCCGCGCCACGTACCGCGGCTCGTCCGACGACCTCGTCGAACCGGCCGGGCTCGTCCGGGTCACCTCGGCGCAGCTGACGAACTCCTACGGCGTGTTCGACATCGGCCTGGGGCGCACCTACAACCCGTATGACGTCTCGTCCGGCTACTTCGACGGCGTGTATGTGCACGCGGGTCGCGACGTCGGGGCGGGAGTCGCCGCCGGCTTCGAGCCGGAGCGCGCCGATGCCGGCCTCTCGACCGACGTGCCGAAGTTCTCGGCGTTCGCCGACGTGTCGACCCGCTCGAGCACGGTCGGATACCGCGGCGTGGTAGCGGCCACCGCCGTCCGGCCGAAGTCGTCCACCGGCCGCGTCGACCGCACGTATGCGAACCTCCGGCAGACCCTGCGCGTCGGCCGGGTCCGGCTCGGGCAGAGCCTGCAGGTCGACCGGGACGCCGGGGCCGCCAGCTGGGACGTGTCGAAGCTGCTGCTCGATGCGACGGCCGGGCTCGGGGGCGGCGTGACGCTGCGCGCCCGGTATTCCCACAGGCGCCCCGTGAACGACTACGACGTGGGCGAGTTCCAGCCCTACAGCCGCAATCTCGGGACGTTCGGAGTCTCGTATGCGCGCTCGGGCGCCTGGTTCGGCGTGGACGCTGGATTTCATGACTCCGACGCCGAGGCCTCGACCGGCTTCATGGTCACCGGGCGCGCGGGGTATCGCGCGAGCTCCGGGCCTGGGTTCGACGTCTCCGCCGGCTACTGGGACGGCGACCGCGCCTCCACGCTCTCCGTCCGTCCCGGGCTGAGCCACACGTTCGGCGCCGCGACCGCCCGGGCGTGGTATGCGTACTACCGCACCAACGAGCCGCTGGCCGTGCAGACGACCCACACGGTCGGCGCGTCGGTGGCCGCGCCCCTCGCCGAGCGCGTACGGCTCTCGCTCTCGGGGCGGCTGCAACGGGGCTCGATCCTGCGCGGATCCGGGCTGTCGGCGTCGGTCAGCTGGCTGTTCTGATGCCGTCCGACTGGCTGGTCCCCGCGATCGGGCTCGCCGCGGCCCTCGCCCTCATCTGGCCGTTCCTCCGCCGCCAGCGTCGGCTCGAGCAGAAGAGCCGCGAGGCGGAGCTCCAGGCGCTCCGCTACGGGCTCGATCAGCCGTCGACGCTGCACCCCGTGGTCGACGCGACCCGCTGCATCGGGAGCGGCAACTGCGTGAACGTCTGCCCGGAGGGCGACGTGCTCGGCTTGATCGACGGGCAGGCGACCGCGATCGGCCCGGCCATGTGCATCGGCCACGGCCTGTGCGAGCGCCGCTGCCCGGTCGACGCGATACAGCTGGTGTTCGGCTCCGAGACGCGTGGCGTCGACCTGCCGAGGATCAAGGAGAACTTCGAGACCAACGTCCCCGATCTCTACGTCGTCGGGGAGCTGGGCGGCATGGGGCTGGTCGGCAACGCCGTGGAGCAGGGGCGTCAGTGCGTCGAAGGCTTCGCTCGCCGCCGAGCCGCCTCGCAGGATCCCGACGTCCTCGACGTGCTGATCGTGGGCTGCGGACCCGCCGGCCTCTCGGCGGCGCTCGCCTGCCAGGAGGCCGGCCTGCGCTACGTCGTCGTCGAGAAGGAGGACGTGGGCGGCACGGTGCGCCACTATCCGCGCAAGAAGATGGTCCTCACGCGTCCCGTCGAGCTGCCACTGTATGGCAAGCTCAAGGTGCGGGAGATCCAGAAAGAGGACCTCATCGACCTGTGGACGTCGATCGTGGCCGACACGGGACTCCAGGTCGCGACCGGTGAGACGGTCGAGACCGTACACCGGGCGGGCGACCGCTTCACGGTGCGCACGTCGGCGCGCAGGCTGGAGGCCCGGCGGGTGATTCTGGCGATCGGCCGGCGCGGGGTGCCTCGCAAGCTGGGCGTGCCGGGCGAGGAGCTGGCCAAGGTCGCCTACTCGCTGCGCGAGCCGGAGGCGTTCCGCGGCGATCGGCTGCTCGTCGTGGGCGGTGGCGACTCCGCCGTGGAGGCCGCCCTCGACCTGTCCGAGGACCCGGCCAACGACGTCAAGGTGTCGTATCGCGGCGACCAGTTCCGGCGGGTGAAGCCCAAGAACCGTGAGCGGATCCAGGGGGCGATCGGCGCGGGCCGTCTCGAGGTGCTGTGGTCGACCAACGTGGCAGAGATTCGACCCGACGCCGTGCTGCTGCGCAACGGGGACCCGGCGGCGCCCCGGGTCGTGCCCAACGACTACACGTTCATCTTCGCCGGTGGCGAGCTCCCGACGACCTTCCTGCAGGGCTGCGGCGTCCAGATCGACACCAAGTTCGGCGAGGCCTGACCCGGGCTCGCGGGGCGGCCGACGCCCGACGCCCGCCTCGACACGGGTCGTCCGCGAGGTTATCCATTCGCGGCCATGAGCCCCGATACCTCCACCCGCTCCCGCGCTCCGTCTCCCCAGGAAGTCCTGGAAACCCGCGGTGCCGGTCTCGGCACCTTCGGGGGCGTGTTCACGCCGTCGATCCTCACGATCCTCGGCGTCATCATGTACCTGCGGCTCGGTTGGGTCGTGGGGAACGTCGGCCTGCTCGGCACGCTGCTGATCGTCACGATCTCCACCGCGATCACCTTCCTAACGGCGCTGTCGATTTCGGCCATCGCCACCGACCAGCGAGTACGCGTCGGCGGCGCCTACTACATGATCAGCCGGTCCCTGGGCATCGAGACGGGCGGGGCGGTGGGGATCCCGCTGTTCTTCGCCCAGGCGCTCTCCGTGGCGCTGTATACGATCGGTTTCGCCGAGAGCGTCGTGAACGTGTTCGCCGGGCTCGACGTGCGCATCGTCGGCATCGTCACCACGCTGGGCGTCACGGCGCTCGCCCTGACCTCGGCCCGGGCGGCGATCCGGGCGCAGTACTTCATCATGGCGGCGATCGCCGTGTCGCTCGTCTCCTTCGCCTTCGGCTCCTCGGTGGACGTGGCGCACGACGCGGTCAACGTGCCGGTGGGCGACGTCACGCGGCACGGCTTCTGGGTCGTGTTCGCGGTCTTCTTCCCGGCCGTCACGGGGATCATGGCCGGGGTGAACATGTCGGGCGACCTGCGCCAGCCGGGACGGGCGATTCCACGCGGGACGCTGGCCGCCGTCGGTGTCGGTTACCTGATCTACATGGCCCTGCCGGTCTTCCTCGCGGAGCGCGCCAGCTCGGCCGACCTGATCGCGGATCCGATGATCATGCGCCGGATGGCCTGGTGGGGCGACGCGATCCTGCTCGGGATCTGGGGCGCGACCCTGTCGAGCGCCGTCGGGAGCATCCTCGGAGCGCCGCGCGTGCTGCAGGCGCTTGCCCGGGACGGCGTCCTGCCGCGCGGGCTGCGCTGGCTGGGGGCGGGGAGCGGCGAGGACGATTCGCCGCGCGTCGGGACGGTGGCCACGCTGGGGGTCGCCCTGGCCGCCGTGTGGCTCGGCGACCTGAACCTGATCGCCCCGATCCTCACGATGTTCTTCCTCACCACGTACGGAGTGCTGAACGTGGCCGCGGGGCTGGAGCGGGCCCTGGGCAGCCCGTCGTTCCGGCCCCGCCTGCGGGTTCCGTGGTACATATCGGCGCTCGGGGCCGCCGGCTGCGCCGGCGTGATGTTCCTCATCAATCCCCTCGCCACGGTGACGGCGGCCGTCGTCGTGCTGGGGATCTTCCTGTGGCTGCAGCGCCGCGAGCTCGAGACGGCGTGGGGCGACGTGCGGCGGGGCCTCTGGATGGCCGTGACGCGCGCCGGCCTGTTCCGGCTGCAGGACGCCGTCGATCCGCGGAACTGGCGTCCGCACCTGCTCGTGCTCTCTGGCGCTCCGACGCGCCGCTGGTACCTGATCCAGTTCGCGGACTGGATCGCCCACGGCCGGGCCCTGGTCACGGTGAGCACCGTGCTGACCGACGACTCGATTTCGCTCGCCCGGCAGCACAAGATCGAGCGCACGATCCGCGACTACCTCTCACGCCGCGGCGTGCAGGCCGTCATCCGCTCGATCCGCGCGGAGGATCCGTTCGCGGGAGCGGCGCGGCTGACCGAAGCGTACGGGATCGGTTCGCTGACGCCGAACACGATGCTGGTGGGCGACAGCGAATCACCCGCGAACCGTGGCCCCTACTGCCGGATGATCGCCCGGTTCCACGCCAGTCGGCGCAACGTCGTCATTCTCCACCACGACCACGAGCGCGACTTCGGGAAGCGCGAGAGGATCGACGTCTGGTGGGGCGGCCTGAAGGGCAACGGCGGGTTGATGCTCACCCTCGCCTACCTGCTGCAGACGAGCTTCGCGTGGCGCGGCGCCGAGCTGCGGGTGCACACCGTGCTTCCCAACCAGGCGGCCGCGGATTCCGCGCTCCCGGCTCTCGAGAAGATCGTCGCGGGGCTCCGTACGCGCGCCAGCTGCCTGACGATCGCCGCGGACGGGCGTCCGTTTCCGGAGATCTTCCGGGCGTACTCGTCGGACGCCGACTGCATCTTCATGGGGATGGCGGAGCCGGGCGACGACTGGGAAGCGTACTACGAGCAGGTGCAGGAGACCCTGGACGGGATGCCCACGACGGGAATCGTACTCGCCGCGGAAGACGTGGAGTTCAGCCAGATCCTGCTGCGATCCGAGGAGTGACGGCGGGCCGCCAACACGCCCGGCCGGCGCTCAGCCCACGATCAGGGCGCCACCCCCCAGCACGAGGATGGCGAGGCCCGCGAACACCTTGATCGCGATCGCGGCCGCGCGTCCCAGCATGGCGCCCCAGCCGGCGCTGGCCGAGCGCCGGATCTCGCGGGTCTCGAGCCAGGTCGCGATGGTGGCCCCCACCAGCGTCCCGAGAAACGCGCCGACCAGCGAGCCCGCCACGGGAACGGGGGCGCCCACGAACACCCCGATCGCGCCCCCGAGTAGCGCGCCCCAGAAGGTCGAGCGGCCGGTCCCGCCGAACCGGCGGCCCAGGCGGTCGACCGAGACCCATTCGGCGAACTCGGCGGTCACGCCCAGGGCGAGGACGACCAGGAAGATGCCCAGCGAGATCTCTCCGGCGGCGAGGCCGATCGCCACCACCGCCACCATGATCCAC
>JASFRN010000063.1:0-15121 GCA_050114915.1 Gemmatimonadales bacterium
GGCCTCAAGCTGGTGCTTTCGGCCGGCGTCGCGCGACCCGCCCGTCCGGTGGCGGCTCGATGACGGAGACACGCGAGGTCCGGCTGGAGGAGCTGAGGGCGCTGCTCGCGGGTGACGACTCGGCGGTCGACGAGCGGCTGTCGGAGCTCCACGCGAGCGACATCGCCGACCTGATCGAAGGCCTGGAGGACGAGGAGCGCCTGCGCCTGCTGCGCCGGCTGCCCCCCGAGATCGCCGCCGACGCGCTGTCGGAGATGGAGGAGGTCGAGAACCCCGCCGAGTTGCTCCTCCAGCTCGATCCGGGTCACATCGCGGCGATCGTCGAGGAAATGGCCGACGACGACGCCGCCGACATCATCGGCGAGCTGGAGCCCCAGCAGCAGGCCGAAGTCCTCTCGACCGTGTCGGTGCCCGATGCGGCGCAGATCGAGGAGCTGCTCCACTACCCGGAGGACACCGCCGGCGGGATCATGACCCGCGACGTCCTGGCGATCCGGTCGGAGCTGACCGCGAGCCAGGCGATCGCGGAGATCCGCCGGCAGGCCCAGGGCGACATCGACTTCTACACGATCTTCGTGGTCGATCCGGACCAGCGGCTGGCGGGCGTCGTCGCCCTGCAGGACCTCGTGATCTCCGATCCGGACACGCCGATCGCCGAGCTCACCGAGGATCCCCTGGCGGTCGTGCCGGTGTCGATGGACCAGGAGGAGGTCGGGCGCATCCTCTCGCGCTACAACATCGCCTCGATCGGGGTGGTGGACGCGCTCGGCCGGCTGGTCGGCCGCGTCACGTTCGACGACATCATCGACGTGTTCGAGGCCGAAACGACCGAGGACATTCTCCGCTTCGCCGCCGTATCCGACGAGGAGCGGCTGCGGGGTTCGACGGGCGAGGCGGTGCGCAGCCGGCTGCCCTGGCTGCTCGTCAACCTGCTCACGGCCGTGCTCGCCGCCTCGGTCGTCTGGTTCTTCCAGGATACGATCGCGGGCCTGGTGACCCTGGCCGTCGTCATGCCGATCATCGCCGGCATGGGCGGCAACGCGGGCACCCAGGCCCTGGCGGTCACGATCCGGCGCATCGCGCTCGCCGACGAGACGCTGCGCAGCCGCTGGGCCGTGCTCGGAAAGGAGCTGCTCGTCGGCTTGATCAACGGCGCGGTGCTCGGCCTCGTCGCCGCGCTGGCCGGGATCGTCATCGAGGGACGGGCCCTGTTCGGTCTCGTCGTGCTGATGGCCATGTGGGGGAACCTCATCGTCGCCTGCTTCGCGGGCGCCTTCATCCCCATCTTTCTCGAGAGCGTCGGCGTCGACCCCGCCGTCGCCTCTTCCGTGTTCGTCACGACGCTCACGGACCTGTGCGGGTTCTTCCTCCTGCTCGGTCTCGCCACGGTGATGCTGACGTGAGACTAGCCGCCGCGCCGGCGCTCGCCCTGGCGCTCGTCGGTGCGCTCTGGAGCTGCGGCGGCGATCCCACCGGCCCCGGCGCCGCCTCCGGCGTGCTGCAAGCGGTGGACGGCGACGGACAGAGCGGTCCGGTCGGCCTGCCGCTCCCGGCGCCGTTCCGCGTGAAGGCGGCGGATCGCGGCACGCCGCTCGAGGGTCGCGAGATCCGCTGGCGGCTCGTCTCCTCACCCGGGGAGGGCGCCGTGCTCGAGGACTCGGTCAGCATCACCGACGCCGCAGGGATCGCGGGGGTGACGCTCACGTTGGGGCCGGCGGTCGGCGCCTACGTCGTGCGGGCCGAGACCGACGGTGGCTCGGTGGAGTTCACCGCATCCGCCGAAGCCGTCGTACGGACGGCGGAAATCGTCTCCGGAGCGGGACAGGTCGGGCTGGTCGAGGGCACGCTGCCCGACCCGCTGGTCGCCCGCTTCAGCACCGACGGCCAGCCGGCCGCCGGCGTGCGAGTCCAGTTCTCCGTCACGGCGGGTGACGGCAGCGTGGCGCCGACGGAGACCGTTACCGATGCGGGCGGGGCGGCGGCGGCGACGCTGACGCTGGGCGACCACAACGGCCGCGTCCGCGTGTCGGTCAGCGACGGCGTCAACTCCACTTCGTTCGAGGCCTGGGCCTGTGGCGGTGACGCCGCGGCGGGCGTCGTGAACCTCGCCGTCGGTGCCGATACGACGATCGCGGGAAGCTCGACGGGTTGCGTGCAGTTCGGACCGACCGAGGCGAGCGCCCGGTACGAGGCGATGATCACGAGCGGCGATCCGGTGCTCGGCTTCCACCCGATCGAGATGTTCCTGCGGGGAACGGGAGCGTCCGGTTCCGTGACCGCCGCCCCGACCCCCGCGGACGGGCTCGAGCCGCGGTCGCGTCTCGGTCCGCAGTACGCGCTCGACTGGAAGCTGCGGCAGATGGAAGCGCCCCTGCGGCCGCGCATCCGCGAGCTCGCGTCCCGCGAGAAGTTCGCGCTGGCGGACATCCCGGCCGAAGGGGATACGCTGACGTTCCGGTTCACTTGCGGGAGCTCGACGGCCCGCCGCGACATCGCCGGCGTCGTCCTGGCGATCGGCGAGAAGGGCATCATCGTGGAGGACACCTCGGTGTCGGAGCGCTTCACGGGGGCGGAGGCCGCGGCGATCGCCGCGAACTTCGACGACGTGATCTACGCCACCGACACCACCTATTTCGGGGCGCCGGGTGACATCGACGGGAACGGCCGGGTGATCCTGCTGTTCACGGCGGCGGTCAACGAGCTCGCGGACGCGAACCCCGGCGGCTACGACGACGGGATCGTCGCCGGCTTCTTCTGTCCCACCGATCTCGGCTTCTCGGGCGGCAACGACGCCGAGATGTTCTACCTGGTAGCCCCCGATCCGACCGGGGAGTTCACCGACGCGGCCGACGCGGGATTGGGCAAGAGCGAGGTGCTGAGATTCGTCAACGGAACGGTGGCCCACGAGTTCCAGCACCTGGTCAACGCACAGACCGGTTCGGGAGGCGCGTTCGACGTGTGGCTGAACGAGGGGCTCTCGCACCTCGCCGAGGAGGTCGTCGGCCACGCGGCAACCGGCTTCACGCCGGGCACGGATCTCACGCTGTCCAACTACGACGCCGTGCCGAACGGGATCGAGCTGTTCAACACCTACCACGTCGGAAACTGGTACAACCTGCACGAGTACCTGGAGGCGCCGTCGGACACGGCGGGGCTGGTGATGACGAGCGACCCGCTCGGCAACCAGACCTTCCGGCTCCGGGGCGCCGCATGGAGCTTCCTGCGCTACCTGCTCGATCGGTTCGAGACCAAGGCGGGCGAGCCCTCGGCGACGCGCGCCCTGATCGCCGACGGATCCGCCGATTCGCGCGACGCGATCGAGAACGTGTTCGAGCAGCCGTTCGACGAGCTCGTAGCGGACTGGTCGACGATGTTGATGCTCGACGACCGGAACCCCCTCGCGCCCCGGCCTGCGCTCACGCTGCCTTCCTACCGCCTGCGCCAGATGTACTCCGAGCTGGGTGCGCGCTCTCCGTCTTTCCCGCCGGGCGGTGTGCCCCTGCCGTATGCCGAGCGCCGGCTCGACCGGCTCGGTGGCCTGCGCCTCGACCTGTATTCATACGCCGCCGCCTATATCGGCCTGGAAGCGCCGGCCGGCTCGTCGGCGACCGGGATCCGGTTCGGGCGACCCGATACGGCGGAGGACCTGCCCGCCGCGGCCGACGTCCGCGTCCGCATCGTACGCATCCGATGACCACCCCTGGTGTGCCGGCGGATCTGCTGGAGCGGTTTCTCGCCGGCCAGCCCCTGGCCCTGGCGCGGGCGATCAGCCTGGTCGAGAACCAGGCGCCCGGCTTCGAGGCCCTGCTGGACGCCCTGCACGGCCGGCTCGGTCACGCGGCGCGCATCGGCATCACCGGACCGCCCGGAGCGGGCAAATCGACGCTGACGGCGGCGCTGGCCCGGCGCTGCCGCGACGCCGGCGAGCAGGTGGGCGTCATCGCGGTCGATCCGAGCTCGCCGTTCACCGGAGGAGCGCTGCTCGGCGACCGGATCCGCATGGACGACCTGGCGACGGAGCCGGGCATCTTCATCCGGTCGATGGCCAGCCGGGGCTCGCATGGCGGTCTTTCCGCCACGACCCGCGAAGCGACCGACCTCATGGACGCGTTCGGCTTCGACCGCATTCTGCTCGAGACGGTCGGGGTCGGGCAGTCGGAGCTCGAAATCGCCTCGCAGGCCGATTCGACGGTGGTCGTGCTGGTGCCGGAGTCCGGCGACGGGATCCAGGCGATGAAGGCGGGGTTGATGGAGGTGGCGGACCTGTTCGTGGTCAACAAGTCGGATCGCCCGGGCGCCGACAGGCTCCGCAAGGAGATCCGGATGGTGAAGCACCTTCGGGAGCCGGCGGGGGACTCGGGCTGGGAGCCGCCGGTGTTGATGACCGTGGCGTCGGCCGGCGAGGGAATCGAAGAGCTCGAGACTGCGCTGCGGGAGCATGCCGGCCACCTGGCGGCGACGGGCGGCCTGGCGGAGCGCCGTCACGCGGCCGCTCTCGAGCACACCCGAATGGTCCTCGAACGAACGCTGGTTCGTCGGGCCGACGCGGCGTGGGCGCAGGCCCTCGCCGCCTCCGGCGACCCGCTGGCCTCCGGCGACTCTCCCTACGAAGTCGCCCGGCGCATCGCCGCCCATGCCTGCACGTTGCACGGGGGCGACCCGGCGGAGGGGGACGGCCGGGCCTATATTGAACCGGATCGAACATGAATCCGTGCAAGGACATGCCATGCGTCAGATAGTGGACGAGAGGCCCGACTCGGTTTCGGAGCTTCGCGCTGAGGTCGAGCGCCGGCGCCGCGAGCTCGAGGAGATCGAGGCGGCGTTGCGGCGGTGGGAGGCGGCGGCGGGGAGCGTCCCGACGCGCGAGGATACCGATTTCACGACGGTCTCGGATCGCGAGATCCGTCCCCTCTACACGCCCGCCGACCGACAGGCATCCGACTACATGCGGGACCTCGGGATCCCGGGCGAATACCCGTTCACCCGCGGACCCTACCACACGATGTACCGCACCCGCCTGTGGACGAAGCGCCTGTTTGCGGGTTTCGCGACCGCCGAGGAGACGAACGAGCGCTACAAGTTCCTCCTCGAGCGGGGCCAGACGGGCCTGTCGGTCGCGTTCGACTTCCCGACGTTGATGGGCTACGACTCCGACGACCCGCTGGCCGAGGGCGAGGTCGGCAAGTGCGGCGTGGCGATCTCGAGCCTGGCCGACATGGAGACCCTGTTCGACGGGATCCCGCTCGACGAAGTGTCGGTCTCGATGACGATCAACGGTCCGGCGATCATGCTGTACTGCTTCCTCCTCGCCGCCGCCGAGAAGCAGGGCGTGCCGTTCGAGAAGGTCCGGGGGACGATCCAGAACGACATCCTCAAGGAGTACATGGCGCAGCACGCCTGGATCTTCCCGCCGCGGCCCGCGCTGAAGGCGATCACGGACGTGTTCGAGTGGTCCGCGGAGCATGCTCCCCGGTTCAACACGATCTCGATCTCCGGCTACCACATCCGCGAGGCGGGCGCCACGGCGGGCCAGGAGCTCGCCTACACGCTGAAGAACGGCTTCACGTACGTAGAGGCGGGGATCGAGCGCGGGCTGGACGTGGACGAGTTCGCGCCGCGCCTGTCGTTCTTCTGGGACGTGCACAACGACTTCTTCGAGGAGATCGCGAAGTTCCGGGCGGCGCGGCGGATCTGGGCCCGGCACATGCGACACGTGTACGGCGCGAAGAAGCCCGAGAGCTGGCGCCTGCGGACGCATGCCCAGACGGCGGGCGTGACGCTCACCGCGCAGCAGCCCTACAACAACATCGTCCGCGTGGCGTACCAGGCGATGGCCGCCGTGCTCGGCGGGACCCAGTCGCTGCACACGAACGCGATGGACGAGACGCTGGCGCTTCCCACCGAAGACGCCGTACGGATCGCGCTGCGCACCCAGCAGATCCTGGCGTTCGAGACCGGAGTGCCGAACACGATCGATCCGCTCGCCGGCTCGTACTTCGTCGAGAGCCTGACGGACGAGCTCGAGGCGGAGGCCGAGGCGATCTTCGAGGAGATCGACGAGCTGGGCGGTGTCGTGCCGGGAATCGAGAACGGGTACTTCCAGGCGAAGATCGCCGCCTCCGCGCGGCGTTTTCAGGCGGAGGTCGAGACCGGGCAGCGTCCGATCGTCGGCGTCAACCAGTTCGTAGAGCAGGACGAGGCCGAGATCGAGATCCTCCGCATCGGCGAGAGCGCCGGCACGCAGCAGCAGGAGCGGCTGGCCCGCCTGCGGGGCGAGCGCGACCAGTCCGCGGTCGACCGGAGCCTGGAGCGGCTGGAGTCGGCGGCCCGCGCCGACGAGAACCTGATGCCCCCGATTCTCGACGCTGCGCGCGCCTACGCCACGCTGGGCGAGATCCGCGCGACCCTCGAAGGCGTGTACGGCCGCTTCAAGGAGCCCGTCGGCTTCTGACGCGACCCGGCGGACCGAGCCTCCGCCCCCGGAAATTCGCGTTGCCGCGGGCCCGGCGCCGGCCGTAAGTTCGGGCCGCGCCGGCGCCCCTCACGGGCGCCCAGACACCGCACCAACGAGCCGGACTTCATCGATGCCCGATAGAAAGATACGAGTACTCGTGGCCAAGCCGGGTCTCGACGGCCACGACCGCGGCGCCAAGGTGATCGCGGCGGCCCTGCGGGACGCCGGGATGGAAGTCATCTACACCGGCTTGCACCAGACTCCCGAGAAGATCGCCGCCACGGCGCTGCAGGAGGATGTCGACGTCGTCGCCCTCTCGGTGCTCTCCGGCGCCCACATGACGCTGTTTCCCCGCGTGCTCGACCTGATGCGCGAGAACGGGATGGACGACGTCCTGCTCACGGGCGGGGGGATCATCCCGGCCGAGGACATGGAAGCGCTGCGCGACCGCGGGGTCGGCGAACTGTTCGGTCCCGGCACCTCCACGGCGGATGCCGTCGAGTACATTCGCTCGTGGTATGCCGAGCACCGCGGAGCCGGGGCGGCGGATGACGGCTGACGCCTCCCGGATGAGCCGGCTCGCCGCGGAGGTGCGCCAGCTCGAGGACGAGGTCCGCGAGGGAGGCGGCGAGCGCCGGATCGAGCGGGAGCACTCCCGGGGCAAGCTGACCGCCCGCGAACGGGTCGGGCGCCTCATCGACGACGATGGGCTGTTCGTCGAGATCGGCCTCCTCGTGGCCCATGACCAGTACGACGGGCAGGCCCCGGCGGCGGGCGTGATCACCGGGGTGGGAGAGGTCCACGGCCGGATGGTCGTTGTCGTGGCGAACGACGCCACCGTGAAGGCCGGCAGCTGGTGGCCCGAGACGATCGGCAAGATCCTGCGGGCGCAGGAGATCGCGATGCGCTGCCGGATGCCGATCGTCTACCTGGTCGACTCGGCGGGGGTCAACCTGCCGTACCAGGGCGGGGTGTTCCCGGGCAAGTACGGGGCCAGCCGCATCTTCAACTACAACTCGATCATGCGGCACTATCTCGAGGTCCCGCAGCTCGCGGCGGTCATGGGGCAGTGCATCGCCGGGGGCGCCTACCTGCCGGCCCTGTCCGACGTGATCGTGATGGTGGAGGGCACGAGCTTCATGGGGCTCGGCGGGCCCAACCTTGTGAAAGGCGCGACGGGCCAGGACGTGGAGGGCGAGGAGCTCGGCGGCGCGTCGACCCACAACCGGATCTCGGGCGTCGCCCACTACCAGGTGCCCGACGACGAGGCGTGCATCGAGAAGCTGCGCGACCTGGTGTCCGACCTGCCGCCGTCGCGCGTCGGCCCGCCCGAGGACGATCCGCGCGACCCGGCGCGGCCGCCGCGCGACGCCTACGACATCCTGCCCGACGACCATCGCCAGCCGTACGACGTGCACGAGCTGCTCGACACGATTCTCGACGAGGGGCGGTTCGACGAATTCCAGGCCGGCTTCGCCCCGGAGATGCTGACGGCCGTGGCACGGCTGCGCGGCCGGCGGATCGGCGTTATCGCGAACCGGCGCGCCATGTTCCGCCCGGAGGGCGGGGGACCGCCGAAGTTCGGCGGCATCGTCTACGCGGACAGCGCCGAGAAGGTCGCCTACTTCATGGAGATGTGCGACCGGCATCGCATCCCGCTGCTGTTCGTGCAGGACGTGAGCGGGTTCATGGTCGGCGTGGAGGCGGAGCACTCGGGGATCATCCGGGCCGGCGCGCGCATGGTCGAATCGATGGCGACCGCCCGGGTGCCGAAGCTGGTCCTCACGACCAACCATGCCAGCGGCGCGGGCTACTACGCCATGGCCGGCCAGGGCTTCGACCCCGACTTCATCTTCACCTGGCCGACCGGCCGGATGGGCGTAATGGAAGGTGAGTCCGCCGTCCGCGCCGTCCATGGCCCGGCGATGGACCGGGCCCGGGCCGAGGGGACGGAACTCGACGAGGACACGCAGGCGGCGATCGAGCACACGCGCGCGGAATACGATCGCCAGCTCGACGCCCGCTATGCCGCGGCCCGCGGGTTCGTCGACGCGATCGTGTTTCCCGAGCAGACCCGGGACGTCCTGGAGGCCGCCCTGCGCTGCTCGCTCGAGAACCCGGGTCCCCACATCGGCACGTTCGGCCTGCCGGCCGGCGTGGGAGGAAGCGTAGAGAATGGCTGAGAACGGCGGGACCGGGCGGACCGTGCGCGTCGCGTCCGGACAGGGCTTCTGGGGAGACTGGCAGGAGGCGCCGAAACTCCAGGTGCGCGGCGGACCCGTCGACTACCTGATGCTCGACTACCTGGCCGAGATCACGATGTCGATCATGCAGAAGCAGCGGCAGCGGGATCCGTCGGCGGGATACGCCCGCGATTTCGTGGATCTCGTTCTCGACCTCGCCCCGGACCTCGCCGCGCGCGGCATCCGCATCCTGACGAACGCCGGCGGCGTGAATCCGGAGGCGTGCCGCGAAGCGCTCGTGGACGGCCTGCGCTCGATCGCGACGTCGCGCCCGCTGCGCATCGCCACGGTGCACGGCGACGGCTTGATGGAGCGACTCGACGAGCTGCTCGACGCGGGCCACGAGCTGCGGAACATGGAGACGGGCGAGCCCCTGGCCAGCATTCGCGACCGGGTCTACAGCGCCAACGCATACATCGGCGCGGCGCCGCTCCTCGAGGCGCTGGAGCGCGAGGCCGACATCGTAATCACGGGACGCTCGACCGATACTGCCCTGACCTACGGGGCGCTGATGCACGAGTTCGGCTGGTCGCCCCGCGACTGGGACCTCATCGCGGCCGGCGTCGTCGCCGGCCACATCAACGAGTGCGGCGCGCAGGCGGCCGGCGGCAACACGCTGTTCGACTGGCGCGGCGTCGATCTCGTGCGGCCCGGCTATCCGATCATCGAGGCCTCGGCCGACGGCAGCTTCGTCGTGACCAAGCACCCGGATCTCGGAGGTCGCGTGACATGGGCGACGGTCACCGAGCAGCTGGTCTACGAGATGGGGGATCCGAAGGAGTACATCACCCCGGACTGCGTGGCGGACTTCTCGACCATCCGTCTCTCCGACCTCGGAAGCGACCGGGTGCGGATCCACGGCGTACGGGGTGCCGCGCGCACCGATCGCCTGAAGGTGTCGATCGCCTACCACGCGGGCTGGAAGGCCACGGGCACGCTGACCTACGCGTGGCCCGACGCGCTGGACAAGGCCCGCCGCGCGGACGAGATCCTGCGCGCGCGCCTCGCCGCGCTCGGCCTGTCGTTCGACGAGATTCGCACCGAGTTCGTCGGGGCGGGCGCGTGCAGCGGCCGTGTGCCGGAACACGTGGCCGAGCTTCCCGAAGTCGAGCTGCGGATCGGGGTACGGGCGGCCGATCGCGAGCCGGTGGATCGGTTCACCCGGGAGATCGCGCCCCTCATCCTCGCGGGCCCGCCGAGCGTGACGGGGTTCGCCGGAGGCCGCCCGAGAGTGCAGGAAGTCATGGCCTACTGGCCCGCGCTCATCGATCGTGAGGTCGTCGAGCGGGAGCTGCGGGTCGAAGTCGTGGAGGCCGCATGAGAGTGCCGCTCGGACGCGTCGCGATCGCCCGCTCGGGCGACAAGGGGGACACCGCGAACATCGGAGTCATCGCGCTGTGTGAGGAAGCTTATCCGATTATTGCAGAAGCAGTAACGACAAATCGTATCAAGCAACACTTCAAGGATATCTGCCACGGGAACGTGGAACGGTTCGAACTCCCGAACCTGGGCGCCCTGAACTTCCTCCTGCACGAGTCCCTCGGCGGGGGCGGCACCGTATCGCTGATGCTCGACGCCCAGGGAAAGACGTTCGCCGCCACGGCGCTCGGGCTCGAGATCGAGGTGCCGGACGAAGTGGTGGCGGCCTGTGATCGGGTAACCGCCGGCGAGTCGCCGGGCCGACCGATCTCCGCGGGAGGGGAGCGATGAGCGGCGAAGCAGGGCAGATCCGGGTGGAACGGGGCGCTCCGCGCGGAGTCGCCACGGTGGTGCTCGATCGGCCCGAACGTCGCAACGCGCTGAACGCCGCGCTCGTCGCCGAGCTTCGCGCCGCGTTCCGCGAGTTGGGTGACGACGAGTCGGTGCGGGTCGTGGCGCTGCGCGGGGAGGGGAAGGACTTCTGCGCCGGCGCCGATCTGCAGGAAGTCCGCGACTCCGTGGAAGCGGGCGTGCTCGCGAGTCTCGAGGACGCCCAGGCGCTCGGCGATCTCTTCGTCGAGATCCGCCGCCTGAGGCCCCCCGTCGTGGCGCTGGTGCACGGACGGGCGCTGGCCGGCGGGTGCGGGCTGGCCACCGCCTGCGACCTGGTCCTCGCCGCCGAAAGCGCCCGCTTCGGATACCCCGAGGTCGGGCTCGGCTTCGTGCCGGCGATGGTCATGGCGATCCTGCGCCGATCGCTGGGCGAGACCCGGGCCTTCGAGCTCGTGGCGCTCGGGCAGACGCTCGATGCGGCGTCCGCCGCCCGTTTCGGGCTCGTCAACCGTGTCCTCCCGGACGCGGCGTTCGAGGAAACGTCCACCGCGTTCCTCGAGGAGCTCGCGGGACGGAGCGCTTCGGCGGTGGCGCTCACGAAGCGCCTGCTGTATCAGATCGACGGCGTCGACTTCGAGGCGGCGATCCGGACCGGCGCCGAAGTCAACGCACTGGCCCGCCTGACGGATGATTGCCAGGCCGGCATCGCACGCTTTCTCGACCGGAAGGATGGAGATAGATGACCGAAGGGACCGCATCCGCCGAAGCGGCGGCGCCCGCTCGCGCCACCGTACACGCCTTGCCGCTCGCCATCGCCGCGGTGCTCGGAATCGCCGGGGCCCGGCTGCTGTTGCTCGGCGACCGCCTCGCGCTCACCGGAGGCGTGATGCTGTGCGTCGCGAGCCTGGCGGCCGGCGCCGTCGGCGTGGGCAGCACCCCGTACGGGGCCGGGGTCGAGGGACGACTCGATCTGAGCACGCGGCTCGGGCTCGGCCTTCTCGGCGGCCTCCTCGCCGGTCTGGGCCACGGGGTTCTCACGCTCGTCGCGGGCTGGCTGGATCTGCCGGGCCTGCTGGGCGCCGGACTCGATCTCCACCTCACCGCCATCTCCTGGTGGAACCGGGCCGTCGCCGGCTCGATATGGGGCCTGGCGCTAGGGGCCATCTACCCGATCCTCCCGGACGGTTCCTTCGTGAAGCGTGGCGCTACGTTCGGGCTTCTGCTCGCCCTGTTCCAGCTGTTCTACGTGTATCCGTTCCGGCTCGGCCTCGGCCTGGCGGGCCTGGATCTCGGCTGGGGCGTCGTGCCCCTCGTCGGGCTCGGCACCATCGTCGCGGGCGTCCTGGCCGCCTGGCCGCTGGCCTGGGCGGAGCGGGGGACCGGCGGTTCCCCGAGCGAGCCCCTGGTCTCGACCCCAGACGCGGGCCCGAGCCACTGAGCGGAGCGCGGGCGCCGGCGACGGCCGGCGCCCGGTCGGATCAGAACGCCCCGGACTCCGGGCTCCTGCCGTACTGACAGCCGTCGATGCATCCGACGTACCAGGCGTCGCAGTACTCGCGATCGTCTCGCATCGTCCAGAAGCAGAGGTCCCGGTACATCTCGCAGTAGAGCCAGCAACACGAAGTGGTGGTGGCCGCCTCGGCCGCTTCGACCCGCCGGGGCGCGGCGTCTCCTGCACACAGCAGCGCCAGGGCGGCGAGGGCAACGATCAGTCGTTTCATCGGTCATCTCCCGGTTCGAGGGTCGTCGAGCGGCGGCACGCGTGGCCGCCGCGGGTCAGCAATTCGTGACGCCGCAGCCGGCGAGACAGCCGACGATGTAGACGTTGCACCAGGTGCTGGAGACGTCGTCACAGCGCTGGGCCGCCTTCTCGCCGCAGTAGTTGCGGCACTCCTCCTCGCGGTCCGGGTCGTCGGTCGTTCGGGCGGAGGTCGGGGGCGCGGCCCCGGCGAACGACGCCAGCGCGCCGACGAGCAACAGGATCCGTCTCATGGAAGCCTCCTCGATCATGGGTGTGGGACCGCGGCGAGCTCGGTCGCTCGGGTCCCTTGAAGCGCCCGCCGGATGCGGGCGAGGTCTTCGGGCGGCAGCGGTCCGATACGAGCCAGGGAGAGGCGCCGTCCCTCGAACAGCAGCGTGGTCGGCACCGCGCGGATGCGCAGAAGGTCGATGAACGACGCGGGCTCGAGAGGGCGCACGGCCCGCGCCGTCGGGAGCTTCTCCCGAACCCAGGCGGCGGCCGGCTCGTCCGCTTCCAGTCCGATCGCGAACACGCGATCGGGGGCCAGCCGCGCGAGCGCCGCCCAGGCGGGCGCCGTCTCTTCGCACACCGGGCAGGTCGATTTGAACACGACGACGAGCGAGGGCTCGCCGTCGGCCAGCCCGAGGCTGTCGCCCGATGCCAGTTGCCGGAAGCGGAATGGCTCGCCGACGGTCTCGCCCGGGTCCAGGCGCTGGCGCTCGGCGAGCGCGGGAAGGAGTCGATCGTGGACGAGAGCGAGCCCGGCCATGATGACCAGGCTTGCCGTCGCTACATCGAGCACCAGGCGCCGAGAGAATCGAACGGCCACGAGCACCTCCGAGTGAGAGCGAGTCCGACGCGCTTGCGAGGATCGGACGAACGGTCCGCCGTTCATCCGGACGTCAACCGCTTCCCGGGAAAGCGGCGATGAGGCCGCCGTGACGGCCGTGTCCAGGTTGGGCACATGGAGGGGGATCGGCCCGCGGACGGCGATACCGGCGGCGTTGGCGTTCCGGCCGCGCTTCGCGTCCTGCGCGAGCGCTTCGGCCACGCCGACTTCCGGCCGGGCCAGGCGGCCGTGGTCGCGGCGATGGCTGCGGGACGCGACGTCCTCGCCGTACTCCCCACCGGGGCGGGGAAGTCACTCTGCTACCAGGTGCCCGCGCTGCTCGTCGAACGCCCGACGATCGTCGTTTCGCCTCTCATCGCGCTCATCGAGGACCAGGTCGCGGCCCTCCGCCGGCGTGGAATTCCCTCCTCCGCCCTCACGTCCGCCGTCCAGCCGGGCGGGCGCCGGGCGGCCGAGGCGCGTTTCGGCGGGAGCGGGCCGCTGCTCCTCTACGTGGCCCCGGAGCGACTGGCCACTCCCGCCTTCGTCGAGCTGGCGCGGCGCGCACGTCCCGCCCGCATCGTGGTCGACGAGGCGCACTGCATCAGCGAATGGGGACACGACTTCCGGCCGGATTACCGCCGCATCGGCGCCTTCGCCGACGCCGTCGGCGCACCGGCGATGGCCGCGTTCACGGCGACCGCGACCCCGGAGACGCGGCGGGACATCGTTCACCAGCTGGCGCTGAGGAGCCCGGTCCGCGTCGTCCGCTCCGTCGATCGCCCCAACCTGTTCTGGCAGGTCGAGCCGGCGCGCGACGCCGGCGCGGCCCTGGCTCGCGTCGGTCGGGAAGTGCGGGCCCGGGGCGACGGGGCCGCGATCGTGTACGTGGGGACGCGCGCCCTGGCGACCGGGTCCGCGGCGGCGCTGCGCCGGCTGGGCCAGTCGGCCGCCGCCTATCACGCCGGCCTGTCTCCCCGCCGTCGGGCGGCGGTGCAGGCCGCGTTCACCGCCGATCCGCGGGGGGTCGTGTGCGCCACCTGCGCATTCGGGATGGGGATCGACCACCCGGGGGTTCGCCTCGTCGCGCACGTCGGGATGCCCGGTGCGCTGGAGAGCTACGTCCAGGAAGCGGGCCGCGCCGGTCGGGACGGAGGCCCGTCGCGCTGCCTGCTCGTCCCGCTGGCGAGCGATACGCGGCGACACGGCCGCCGGATCCGCGAGCTGCCGCGACGGTCGCGACGGCGCGCCCGGCGCCGGCTCGCGGCCATGGTGGCGTACGTCCGCGAACGCCGGTGTCGCCGACGCGCGATCGCCGCTTACTTCGGCGAACCGGCGCCCCTCTGCGGCGGCTGCGATCTCTGCGGGCCGCCGCCCGGCGGCGCCGGGGACCGGCTCGGTTCGACGCCGCGAGGCAACCCGCGGCGGCCGCCACGCGTCCATGAACCGGGACCAGGAGCTTGATCCGGAAGCGACGCGCACCCCAAGGCAGAGAGAGTCCTGATGAGGAAGAGCATACGTCTCGGAGTTCGGATGGCGGCCCGCGCCGCGGCCGCCCTGGCCGCGGTCGGCCTGACCCTCCCGGCACCCGGCATCGCCCAGCAGACCGTCACGCTCGGCGAGGCGACGGCTCGGTCGGACGACGGGTTCAGCGCGATCTCCGGCCTGCGCGAGCTCGCCGACGGATCGTTGCTCGTGGCGGACGGCCTGGAGAACCAGCTGCTGCACGTGACCCGCGACCTCGACGCCGCGACTCGCGTCGGACGCGAGGGGGCGGGTCCGGACGAGTACCGCACGCCCGACGCCCTCTACGCGCTCGCCGGCGATTCGACGTTGATGGTCGACCTCGGCAACGGACGCCTCGCCGTCCTCGCCCCCGATGGCTCGGTCGTCCGCACGCACCCGATCGCCGGCGGCGAAGGCCCCTCGCTGGAGATCATGATGCCGGGGGCGGTCGACGAGAACGGGCGCGTGTTCTTCCGAAAGATGGGACCGCCGGGGCCCGACGGACCGCCCGATTCCGCGAAGGTCGCCCGGTTTGAGCCGTCGACGGGGAGCACGGTCGACGTGGCCAGCGTGAAGCTGCCCGAGATGAAGCAGCA
>JASFRN010000064.1:0-14835 GCA_050114915.1 Gemmatimonadales bacterium
CGAACAGGCGATCGATCGTGGACGCGACGAGCCCCGGGTCCATGATCTCGCCCTCGACGATGGCGTCCCCCTCGAGCGGATGCACGACCAGGCGGTCGACCACGGGCACCGGCCCGGAATGGTCGATGACGGCCACCTTTATGAAGCCGCTGCCGATGTCGAGGCCTACAGAGCGCCTCTTGCGGCCGAGTCCGAATAGAGCCATGCGGTACGCCGATCAGAGCGAGTTGGGTCAACCGGTTCCGGCGGGACGGTCCATTGTAGGATTGGCCGGGCGAGCCTGTCAAACCGGGGCGAGCCGGTGCTCAGGGCACCGGACGGGCCGGACCGAAGCGCAGGCTCGACCCCCCGCCGACGGACCGGACTTCGACTTCGATCGCGCCCGGAGCCACGTCGTCGCGCCGGACCCACCTGACTTCGAAATTCTCACCCCCCGAGAGCGCGGCCGAGGTTCCCGAGTCCCCGGCGATCCGGCCCGTACGCAGGGCGTCGGCGGTTCGGAGCGCGAGCTCGGCCCGACGGCCCTCGAGTGCGGCGAACCGACCGTCGCCGGTGGCCCCGCGAGTCGTCGCCGTGACGGCGGCCGCCCCCAGTCCGATCACCACGAGGGCGATCATCGCGTCGACGAGCGCAACGCCCTCGGTGCCCCGGGCGCGGGAGGGAGCCGCGGAGTCGGGCCGTCGGCGGTGGGCGCTCACGACAGGACGACCGCCCCGACGCGCAGCCGCCCGAGGAAATTGCAGACGATGCGGATCGAGCGGCGGCCACGGTACAGGTAGACGCTGCCGGGCGCCGCCTGTCCGCGCGGGTTGAAGCGAAGGGTGGCGGGCCGCACGCGGACGGAGTCGACCGGGAGGCGATCGATGCCCGCCAGCGCGAGGCGCGCCAGCACGCGACCATCCGGATCGGTGAGCGCTACCTCTCCCGCCGCCGCCCGGAAGCGCACGGTTTCGCGGCGGTTCACCGCCAGACGCCGCGCGAGGGTCAGCTGCGCGACCACCTGCCGCGCGGCCGCCCGGAGCCCCGAAGCTTCGCGAAACGACCGGAACCCGCTCCAGCTGATGGCGAGCAGGGTCGTCGCGAGCGTCAGGGCGATGAGCAATTCGGGCAGCGTGAAGCCGCGCGAGCGCATGGTTCTCCTCGGTTTCGTCGGAACGGGCTTCCCCCACGGACGTCCCCGACGTCACCCGCGGATCAACGCTCCCCGGCCGGGGGAAGTGGATCGAGGCGCGACGGCCGCGACCGCCAGGCCGGACGGCCCGGGCGGAAACGGAGGAAGCGATCGTCCAGGTCCCTCAGGTCGCGTACGTACAGGACGGGCCCCTCCAGCGCGGGGTCGTCCTCCAGCAGGTACGGAAGCCAGTTCGCATAGCCGGGCCGGTCGTAGGCGAGCTCTTCCCGGCATACGGGGGCCAGCTCCCGACCCGGCACGAGGCGCAGCGTCGGGTCGAGGTTCGGGGATGCCTCCCCCAGGGTCACGCCCTCCGCGGGCAACCCGGCGAGCGCCTCGTTCAGCCGTTCCGCCGTCCAGGCCTCGGCGTTCGCCCGACCCAGCAGCTGCTCGATCGAGCAGTGGTCCGACGTCCGGTACGCCCGCTCGGCGGTCGACGCCGCCACTCCGGCGCCTCGCATGCGCGCCAGCAGCCGGTTGCCCCAGCTCACCGCGACGAACACGACTCCGCGCTCGATGCCGGCCTCCCGGACGGCGGTTGGCAGCGTGGGTTTCATACTCGCCAGGGACGAGGCGTAACCGCCGACGCGGCGCGGCGCCGCGTAGAGGGCGGTGTAGGCGAAGCAGAGCGCCAGGGCGACCACCACGGTCTCCCGCAGGCGCACCCGGCCCGACGGCAGCTCGGAAACCGCGAGCAGCCCACGTGCGGTCAGCGGCAGCAGGAAGAGGAGACCCGTGTAGAGGAAGCGCGGGCCCAGGTAGGCGTCACGGTGCCAGTAGAACAGGTACACGGCCGGCAGGGCCAGCAGCCCCGCGGCCATCCGTCGGTCCCAGCCGCCGCGCCCGCCCGTGAGCGCCAGGTAGAGACCTGCCGGCAGGAGGGCCGGGATTGGCCACTCGAGGAAGAACTCGGCGAGCAGCGAGAGATCGAGAAGCTCGTTGCGCATCCCCGTCCACGGCGTGTGCGCCTCGCCCCAGGGCGAGACGTGGAAACCGAGCCCGTGCGACGCACCCCAGAGCTCGAGATAGCCGGGAACGAACGGATGACCCGTGGTGACGGCGTTGAACGCCAGGTATACGGCGACCGCCGCCAGCCCCCCCGCCCCCGCGGCACCGACGGAGACGAAGTCGCGGCGCGTCCAGGCGTGCCGCAGACCTGCCGGCGCGAACACCGCGGCCACGGCGAGCGCCGTCAGGGGTCGGGCCAGGCCCGCGGTGCCGATCGCGAGTCCCGCGGCGAGCGCCCACGGGGCACCTCCCTCCGATTCCCAGCGCTGGAACGCGACGAGGAACACTGCGGCGAAGAACAGGCACGTCACGTGGTTCATGAAGCTGGCGCCCATCACCCAGAAGAACGGAGCGAACACCGCCAGCGCCAGCGTGAGCCGACCCGTGCGTTCGTCCCAGGCACGCGTGGCGAATCGCCCGAGGAGAAGGGCCGTACCGAGGCTCAGCAGCACGGGCATCAACCACGGAACGCCCGCGAGCATGCCGATGGCCAGGATGGCCGCGTGCCCGGGAGGGTACTGGGCGAACCAGCGGCCGTGCCGCACCAGCATGTGCTGGGTCGCCACGAACGCCTCGTCGGGCGGGGCCGGCGCGGTGAGCGCCCCGCCGGCGAAGATCTTCGCCTGGAACAGCTGGACGACGCTGTCGACGAGCAACGGCCGGTGCTGGAACACGACGCGCCCGGTGAGCAGCAGGAGCAGCGCGAGGACGGCCAGCCAGGCGACGGTGTGTCGACGGCCCTTCAGCGTCCGGTCGAGCACCCCGGCGCCGCGCACGAGACCGTCGGCGGAGCGCGGCAGCAGGCGGCAGATCACCCAGGCGCCGGCGCCAAACACGAACAACCCCAGCCCCCAGGCCGAGGGAGAGACGTGTACGGGAGCTCCACCGGCCGGGTAGAACCAGTCGATCGGGACGAACGGCAGCAGCGCGAGGAAGGCGCCGGCCGCACGGGCGAGACGGCGGGTCAATCGACGGCGGCCGCCCCATGGAGCGGCGGCGGGATGGCGGCGGGCCCGGGAGGTTCCAGGTTCCGGTAGCGCGCCACGACCCAGGCGGGCCGCGCCTTCGTCTCGTTGTAGATGCGGCCGATGTACTCGCCGATGATGCCGACCGAGAGCAGCTGGATTCCGCCGATGAACAGGATCGAGGTCATGGTCGACGCCCAGCCGATGATCGCCTCGCCGGTCACCAGCCGCTTGTACAGCACGTTGAGCATCACGAGGAAGGCGATGGCGGACACCACGAAGCCGAGCATCGTCGCGAGCTTCAGCGGCAGGTCGGAAAAGGCGAAGAAGGCGTCGAGCGCCATGCGCACGAGCCGCCGGGGCGACTGCCGCGGATCACCCGCGTAGCGTTCGGCGCGCTCGAACTCGACGCCGGTCTGCCGGCCTCCCACGTAGGCGCGCAGACCGCTCACGTAGCGGCTGCGCTCGGGCATCCGGTTGATCATCTCGACGACCGAGCGGTCCATGAGCGAGAAATTTCCCGCGTCGGCCGGGATTTCGAGCGAGCTCACGGCCCGCAGGATCCTGTAGAAGGCCGCGAACATCATCCGCTTCGGCCAGCTCTCCTTGCGCTTGCGCTTCACGGCGTAGACGACGTCGAAACCCTCGCGCCACTTCTCGATCAGCTCGGGAATCACCTCGGGGGGATCCTGCAGGTCGCCGTCGAGCAGCACGACCGCGTCGGCATCGGCCATCGACAGGCCGGCGGCGATCGCGAGCTGCTGCCCGAAGTTGCGGGAGAGATGCACGACGCTCACCCGGTCGTGCTCCGCCGCGAGGGACGCCAGCTGCTGCACCGACCCGTCGACGCTCCCGTCGTCGACGTAGATCACGCGCCAGTCGAAACCGGAGTCGGACAGTACGCGGCGCAACCGCGCATCCAGCTCAGGCAGGATGTCGGCTTCGTTGTAGATCGGCACGACGGCGTCCAGCCTCTTCACGGGGCCTCCCCCTCGGCGGTGTCTCCGGCTTCGTTCGTGCTGTCGCTCCAGGCGTAGAGGCCGACCAGCTCGACCCCGTCGAGCTCCACAGCGAGCAGGGGCCGGGCCTGCTGGTACACGGTCTCCCAGCCGCGTTCGAGCATCGCCTTGCGCCCGAGCAGCACCAGGTAGTCGGCGGGCGGCGCATCCGTGAACCGGAGATCCGTGCGCAGGAGCCCCATCCCCTGCAAGAGTTGATAGTACTCGGAATTCGGATAGGCGACCACGCGGGCGTCCGTCGGCAACGCCGCTTCGAGTCGCTCGCGGAAGCTCGCGCTGACGGCGTCGAACCAGTAGGTCGCTTCCATGCCCCGCCGGGCGGCGCCGGCCGGCCCGCCGATCAACTCTCCATAGTACGAGAGGTAATAAGGGGAGGATTGGCGGGTGGCGAGGCCCGCCGGCACGAAGAACAGCAGCCCCAGCAGCGCGACCAGCGGAGCGGCCGATCCGGACCGTACCCGGCGGGCGGCGAGCTCGGCCAGGCGGGCGAATCCGAGCCCGGCGAGCACCGCGACGAACGGGAACATCGGCAGCCACAACCGCACCCCGTCATGGTTGGGCGAGGAGGGCAGCGCAAGCAGGGCCCACCAGAAAGCGACCTCGATGAGGCACAGGATCGCGAGCGACCGAGCCGGACCCCGGCGAATGGCCGACGCCACGCCCCCACCGGCGAGGACGAGCGTGCCGATGGGTAGGGTGACGAAGGTCATGACGATCGCCTCGTGCCACGGCACGACGTACGGATAGATCTGCCCGGCGTAGTAGGTCGATATGGGCACATAGCTGTCCCGGGACAGGCTCTCTCCGACCAGGCGGACCTGGAAGCCGAGTGGATCCGGCCACGCCGCGGGGTTCGCGATCACCGCGACGGCCAGCGCGAGCGCGATCCCGAACAGGCCGGCGAGCCAGGCCCGGCGCTCGCGGGCAGCGAGCAACATCCAACCGGCGAGGGGGACGGGCATGAGCCACGCGGTGAATTTCGTCGCCATGCCGAGACCCAGCGCGACCCCCGCGAGCAGAATCCACCGTCGGCGACCGTCGCGGACGTGGAAGAACACCCCGAGAGTGGCGGCGAACCACAACAGCGTCAGGGGCATGTCGGTGGCCGCGACGTGCGCGTGCCCGAACACCCGCGGCATGAGAAGCAGCGCGCAGCCGGCCGTCGCCCCCGCCGCCACCCCCGCCACCCGGGCGGTGCACCACGCCACCAGTCCCACGAGGAGCCCGAACGCGAACAGGGACGACAGACGAAAGCTCCCGGGCCTCGGCAGCCAGCGTCGGAACAGGGCGTCGGTCAGCGCCATCCCTTCCTTGTAGGCAGGCGGGTGCGGGTTGTAGTAGCGGTCGGAGTCCCACGCCTCGCGAATCGCCTCCCGGTCGAGCGCCCCGGCCACGTCGCCGGACGCCAGGCGCGCCGTCCAGGACTGGATTCTCTCCACCGACTGGAAGTACCGCGGCTCGTCCCACGTGACGCCGACCTCGTTGAGGCCCGGCCAGACGGCGGCCATCGACATGACGGCCAGCGCTGCTCCGAGCCAGCCGGACGCCCGGACCGAGGCCGGCCGCAGCCACGCGGTGATCTCCAGAGGGTTCATCTCAACGGGTCCGGTAGACGCGCAACAAGGGAACCCCGTCGAGGCGGATTTCGTAGGCCGGATCTTCCCCGTACAGGAACAGGGCGCGGTCGACGGGCCGCCACACGGCCTTCCGATTCAGGATTATGACGAAATCGGGGTCGCGCGCGGGCCGTCGTTCGGCACGCGGCAGCATCTCGCCGATCTCGCATGACAGGGTCATTCCGGGCTCGTCGCCGTGCGGGGGGAGCCAGCTCTCGACGACCCAGTCGCGGGCCTGGCCCGAGGCCCGGTAGAAGCAGAGCTCTTCCGTCATGAAGCCCGGATCCACGACAGCTCCGGCCGGGATGATGCGCTCCAGGTCGGCGACGACCGACGGACTGAACACCTCTTTCAGGTTCGTCACCTCCAGTCCGCGCGCCTCGGCACCCGCGACGCCGCCCACCAGGAAGTTGACGTACGACAGCTGGTACGGATGCATCCGGGCGCTGGCGGCGCCGGCGGGCGCGATCACGGCGACGAGGGTCAGGGCTTCGACCCACGCCCGGCCGGCGGAAGTGAGCCTGGCCGCCAGGAACTCCACTATCCGGTGAACCCCCACGCCCACCAGCACGCACTGGAAGCCGAGGGCGGGCAGGAACAGCCGCACGCCGTCGTGCATCGGAGCGCTGGGAAGGAGAAGGGCGAGGTAGAGGACGCCCATGTTGAGCAGGCAGTAGGCCACCAGCCAGTGGCGCCGGATCGTCGTCAGCCCGGCGGCGATCGCCGCGATGAACCCGGGGGGCAGCACGATGAGCGTCCACACCCACGGATAATGCAGGGGCGGCCGATATTCGTAGATCGTCCCGAAGTACTCGGTGCGCAAACGCGTCATCGAGTCCGCGGCACGCTGCGTACCGGCTGCGAAGTAGTCGCGCAGGCCGACGTCGGGCGCGACCCACATCACCGGATTCACCGCCACGAACACGGCAATCGCGGAGAGCGCCAGGACCACGAGAGCGGGCGCGGCCTGGCGAGGACGGCGGACGACGAGCCAGCCGACCAGCACGGGGACGAGAAGCAACCCGGAAAATTTGGTCGCCGCCGCCGCGCCCAGCAGCAGCCCGGCAGCGACGAGCCAGCCGATGCTGCGCGTGCGTTCGTACACGGCGAGCGACGACGCCGCGGTGAACCAGAAGGTCGCCAGGAAGAGATCCGTATGGGCGAGGTGGCCGTGGGCGAACAGCACCGGGTAGGCGATGACCGCCAGGCCCGCCGCAAGGCCCGCGATGCGGGCGCGGGTCGCCCAGAACGTGAACACGGCCACCCAGCCGGTCAACGCCGCGTAGGCGAGCATCGCTGCGATCCGATAGGCCGTTAGCCCGTCAATCCAGCGGTTGGCGAGGAGCCAGGTGATGCCGCCCAGCTCGCGGGACAGCGGCGGATGAGGGATACGCTCGGGATACCAGCGCCAGGCATCGAACACGGCCTGCCGGGAGAGCGCGTCGCTGGGACGCCCGAACCCGAGCGCCCGGAAGAAGTCGTGGGCCCAGTCGATCTGGCGCAGCGACGAGGCGAAATAGTTCGCTACGTCGCTGGCGATCCCGTAGTCGGTCGCGGTGGCGTACACCAGCACGAAGGCGAGGACGGCGAGCATGAGGCCCATCGTCCCCAGCTTCGGGGGGACTTCACGGAAATGCGGGTCGCGCGTCGCGCTCCAGTTGATCATCCGGCCTCCCGCCGCCCACGAGACCACCAGAGCAGCACCAGGCAGACGGCGATGCCGATCGCGGTCAGGCCGCTCCCGATCGCGACGCCGCGCGGCCGAAAGACGAATTCCACGTCCGCCTGGCCGGCGGGGATCTCGACGGCGCGAAACGCTCCGTTGGCGCGCAGCAGTTCGGCCGGCCGCCCATCGACGCGCACCGACCACCCGGGGTACCAGCGGTCCAGCAGCACCAGGAGACCGGGTGCCGACGACCGCGCGATCAGGCGCACGCGCTCGGGCGTCCACGTCGCGGCCACGACGCGGCCCGGCGGGCGGGCGGTGCCCGGCGCCGCCGCCTTCGGTCGCCGCTCGAGAACGGCCCGCCGGTCCGGGAGGTCCGCGGCCAGCGCCCGCCGCAGCGCGGGGCCCGGTCCGGCGGCCGTCTCCCAGCCGGTGGCGATGAAGGCCCGGGGAAGCGGTTCGGGGACCTCGAACAGGCGAATCGGCAGCTCGGGGTGGCGAGCAATCTCGCGCAGCCGCCGGCTGAATCCCGGACTCGCGGTCGCGTCGGCATACCAGCGAACGTTCATCCGGCGCAGGTAGCGTACGGGATCCCCGGCCCAGTCGTGGATCGCCGCGTCGTGCGTCATCGCGACCGACCGCAACTCGACGCCCTGCAAGCCGTCCTGCTGCTGGATGCCAAACAGCTCCCCGGCATTGGGGCCGAGCGCCTGGAGGTCGAGGTACATGTTCGACATCTCCATGGCGCCCGTGACCCGAACTCGTTCGCCCATGCCCGCGCTCACGGGGCTGCCGCGAAAACGGTACTCCTCTCCGCGGTCCATTTCATCACCGAGCACGGCGGCCGTCCAGGGCGTCGTCGTGTAGATGTCGCTCTCCACCGACGGGTTCACGGCCCGATGCGCCGCTACCAGATCGAACGCGGCGAGGGCCACGAGAACCCATGCCGCGGCCGCACCCGACAGACGGTCACGACGTGCGAGGACCACCACAGCGGCTGCGGCTCCGGCGAGCAGCGCCAGCCGCAGGCTTGTCGCGGCATAGATACTGCCCGCGGCCGCGGCGTCTCCGCACAGCAGCAGCTCCTTGCCGCTCCCGGGACAGAGCGCTCCGAGCGCGCCGGGGCGAACGAACAGCCAGGCCGCCAGCACTGCGTATCCGGCGCCGACCGCCAGGAATCCTGGCGCCAGCCGACCCGGCGCGTCGAAGTGCGCCTTCCAGCGGTCGAAGCCGGCGGCGGCGAAGAACGGAATCCCCATCGCCGGGAGGAGAAAGAACTTCTCCGGATAGCGAAACGCTCGCAGCGGCGGCAACGCGGCGAACGCGGCCCGGTACACGGGCGTGTGGACGCCCAGGGCGAAGACGACGCCGAGGAGGGCGAGGACGCCCCAGAACCATCGCTCCGGGCGCGTGGCCGTTCGGAAGCCGACCGCCACGAACCCCGCCACGACGATTCCGGGATACAGGCTGAGCAACCATGGCACCTCTCTCGCCGCGAACGTCCGGGTCGTGAACCCGAACTCCCCCGCCCCAAGGGCGGGCGGCACCAGGAGATGCAGCAGGCTCGCGGCTTCCTGCGAGCGTCCGGCAGAGAAGTCGAGGTCCAGCGGCATCGTTCGCACCGAGTGCCCGATGAACTCGACGAACGGGACGAGCTGAACACCGGCCACGAGGAGCGCGAGCAATCCGGCCGCGGCGAAGTCGGTCACCTGACGCCCCCTGGCGACCCTCCCGGTAACCGGGTCGAGGAGACCGGCTGCGAACACGAGGGCGAGAGTCAGGGCGAGCAGCTGCGGCTCCCCGCCGAGAAACGCCGCCACGCAAGCCACTGCGAAGACGACGAGACGGCGCGGTCCGGGATCGATTCGATAACGATTCCACGCGAGCCACAGCCAGGGCGCCCAGGCCATCGTCTGCAGGTTGTTCACGAAGTTGCCGAGCGACATGAAGAAGCCGCCGAGCACGAACGCGAGAGCGCCGAACGCGGCGGCCGACGGTGAACGACCCAGTCGCCGAAGCAGGAGAATCCAGCCGACACCGGCAAAGGCGAAGTGGAGAATGATCAACCAGTCGACCGAATGCGGAAACGGCAGCAGGTAGAGGAGGAGACTGCCGGGATACAGGACCCCAGGCTGAAGAGACGCGAAGAACGGCTCTCCGCCGGCGACCAGGGGGTTCCAGAGCGGAAACCGCCCGCCACGAACGGCGTCCGCCAGGTAGCGCTTCATCGGGTAGAAGAACGGCGCGAGGTCCCGGCCGAAGAAGCTCTGTCCGCCGGCGATCACCGGCAGGAACGCGACGACCAGCGCCGCCGCCAGCACGAGGTGCGGCACCCTCCACTCGCCGGAAGTCCACGGCGTGCGTGCGTCCGGGGCGCCCTGCCCCTCCCTCCCGCCCATCACGCAAAAAGAGCGCAGCGGGTAATCCCGCTGCGCTCCAGCTGCCGGATCCCGGAAAGGGACCCCTGAACCGGGGACATGCTCAGTTCGTCTGAATCTTGCCCTCGATCGTGCTCCCAGTACCCACCTCGACCCAGTAGCTGTTGCTCGAAGCCGAGTGCGAAGCCGTGGCCGAGTAGCCGCCGGCACTCGCCGCCGACACCGAAACGCTGATGCCGGTGCTGGTGGTGAACGCTCCGGCCGTCGAAATGGCGTTCGGGGCGTAAATCTGGTTGTCCGCGAAATACGCCTCCTGGGCGGACATCGCGTTGCGCAGGTCGCTCTTCGCGGTGGCGTCGAACGCCCGCTCCTTGGTGCTTGCGAACTGCGGAATCGCGATCGCGGCCAGAATGCCGATGATCACGACCACGATGAGCAGCTCGATCAGCGTGAAGCCTCTCGTGTCGCGCAGCATGAATCCTCCGTACGTGTTGGGGGGAAAGCCGTATATCGGCACTCCGTTCCTCCACCGGGACCTTTGCCTCCGGTGCCTGCCTGTGGAGCAACCACCATGCCTCGGGCTTTCCATATATGTAACTACTTGTCTTTTCGCGTCTTACGTATTGCCTTCCGGGCCCGCCCGCCGGCTCCGACCCCGATTCACCTTGCAGGGTGCAAGGAATCGGCGCGCTAATGCAATGCACGTCGGGCCAGCGTTTCGGGGCTGTTTTCAACGCGTTTCTAAGCGTCCAGGTCGTACCGCTTGATCTTGCGGTACAGCGTGCTCGGATCGATGCCCAGCACCTCCGCCGCCCGCGTCTTGTTGCCCCCCTCCGCCTTCAGCACGTGCTCGATGTAGGCCCTCTCGATGACTTCCATGGGAGGATTCGGCGTCTGCCGCTCCTGCACCAGCGGCTCCGGGGGCGCCTCGGTCAGGCGCTCGGGCAGCGCGTCGGCCTTGATCGTGCCCCCGGGCGTGAGCACCACGGCCCGCTCGATCACGTTCTCCAGCTCCCGGACATTCCCCGGCCAGTGGTACTCCTGCAGAATCGTCTGGGCGCGCGTCGACAGCTTCTTCACGTCCTCGCCCGCCTGCGAAGCCTGCCGCTTGAGGAAGTGCTCGGCCAGGAGCGGTATGTCTTCCTTGCGATCGCGCAGCGGCGGCAACTCCATCGAGATCACGTTCAGCCGATAATAGAGATCGCGCCGGAACCGCCCCTCTTCGATCTCGCGCTCGAGGTCACGATTCGTCGCGGCTATCAGCCGGACATCAACGGCGACCGGGTCGGTCGAACCGACCGGGATCACCTCGCGCTGCTGCAGCACACGGAGGAGCTTCACCTGGGTGGAGGGCGACAGCTCGCCGACTTCGTCCATGAAGAACGTGCCCCCGGAGGCAGCGACGAACAGCCCTTCCTTGTCGCGCACGGCCCCGGTGAAGCTGCCCTTCGTGTGCCCGAACAGCTCGGATTCCAGCAGGCCTTCGGGAAGCGCTCCGCAGTTGAGCGACAGGAACCGCCTCGTCGAGCGCGAGGACAGGTCGTGGATGTAGCGCGCGAACACTTCCTTACCGGTTCCCGACTCACCGCTCAGCAAGATCGTCGACTCACTGTCCGCCACGTTCTCGGCGAGCTTCAGGGACTCCTCGAACGTGGGGGCGACGCCGATCGGCCGGCCCGTCTTCAGGGCCGTCTGCTTGTTGAGCTCGCGCTTCAGGCCGGCGTTCTCCTTCTTCAGCCGACCCCAGTCCAGCGAGCGGCGCAGAATCGCGACGAGCTCGTCGTTCTGGAACGGCTTCTGGACGTAGTGCGTGGCGCCGAGGTTCACGGCCTGGATGGCGGACTGCAGCGACGCCTGCGCGGTCATCAGCACCACCGGCACGTCCGGAGCCACGCGCCGGATCTCCTCCAGCACCTCGATCCCGGAGGTCTTCGGCATTCGCACGTCGGAGAGCACGATGTCGGGGCCGACCTCCTTGAACGTGTCCACGCCGTCGGCGCCCGTGAGCTCGGACTTGACCTCGAACCCCTCGTCCTCGAGGAGGACGGTGAGGGATTCGACGAGGCCGAGCTCGTCGTCGATCAGCAGAAGAAGTGGCTTGTCTCGCATGTGCGTCCTCGTGTCGGAGGTTCTGGATTCCGAAGTCGTTCGTGTCGCCGTGGACGGGGCGTCGGCGTCAGACGGCGCCCCCGCGGGCCTGGCGTGATGCGGCGGGAGAGCGGGCGGCGCCCGACCGGCGGCGCTCGTCGTCGTCGCGGACGTCGCGTGGACGCTCGCCGCGCCGCGGCAACACGATCGCGAACGTCGCCCCTTCCCCCGGCACCGAGCTGGCGATCAGGGCCCCGCCGTGCGCCTGCACGGCGCGGTGGGCGATCGACAGGCCGAGCCCGCTCCCGCCCTGGCGACGGGTGAAGAACGGATCGAAGATGCGCGGCAGGTCGTCGGGGCTGATGCCCGGCCCGTTGTCCATCACCCGGATCCTGACCGGGATCCCGAGGGCCACCTCGGTGGGCACGAGATCCGGGCGCAGTGCGTCGGCGATGACGCGGACTCGCACCGGCTGGTCCGGCTCGCCGACCTGTACCGCGTTGAGCACCAGGTTCAGCAGTGTCCGGTGCAGCAGCTCGGGGTCGCCCCACAGGCCGCTGAGGTTGCCCGTCGTCTTCCGTTCGAACGTCGTCCTGCCGGCGGCCGCGGGGTGCTGCTGAGCGGTCTCGAGCACCTCGCGGATCAGGCGATCGACGTCGATCGGTCGGCGCTCGGCGACGTCGACGCGCGCGAAGTCGCTGAACTCGCCGAGGATCCGGCTCAGCCGGTCGCTCTCGCGCTTGATCAGGCGGCCCAGCACCTGGTCGCTCTCCGAGGCGTAGGAGCGGCTCGACAGCTGCTCGACGGCACTGCGGACCGACGCGATCGGATTCCGGAGCTCGTGAGCCAGGGAGGCGGAAAGCTCCGCGACGGCCTCGAGCCGTCCGGTCCGCAGTCGAAGATCTTCGAGCTGGCGCACCGGCCGCAGGTCCTGCATGAGGACCACGTAGGAGGTGCTGCTCCCCGCCCCCTGCAGGGAAGAGGTGCTGACGGCCACGGGAAGCGGCTCCTCGGCCGCTCGATCTCGAAAACCCCGGGTGGCCGCACCGTCCCCGAATGCGTCGCCAGCGCCGTTGCCTCCTTCGAGGGCCGGGAGCGGCGGCAGAATCTCGATTTCGCGATTCCGGACGCGCCGGCCGCTCTCGAACGTCTCGTCGAGGGCCGTGACGAGATCGGGGGCCCGCTCACGCAACAGGTCGCGCAGATCGCGCCCCAGCCACGGATCCACCTCGATCTGGAGAATCTCGGCGGCGGCGACGTTCATGTAGACCAGCCGCCAGTCCTCGTCCATCGTCAGCACGCCCGACGGGATGATCCGGAGCACGTCGGCCGTGTCGAGCTGCAGGCGCCGGAGCTCGCCCTCCACGCTGCGCAGCCGCATG
This sequence comes from Gemmatimonadales bacterium, assembly GCA_050114915.1. Taxonomy (GTDB): domain Bacteria; phylum Gemmatimonadota; class Gemmatimonadetes; order Palauibacterales; family Palauibacteraceae; genus JARFPW01. Next base: position 13,294 of record JASFRN010000064.1, read on the forward strand.
CGCACCTGGCGCAGCCGGGCGCCGAGCAGGCTCGCGAGGACGGCGATCATCGTGAAGATCACGACCTGCAGACCGATTCCCCACGCGCTGACCTGTCCGGGGAACGCCAGTACGGTGGAGAGCAGGTAGATGAGGCCGCTCGCCAGCGCGACGATCACCGCCGACGGGAGCGGCAGGATGAGCGCGTAGGCGGCGGCCAGCGGGATGAACAGGAAGGTGAAGGGACTGTTGCTGCCGGCCGTCAGGTAGACGATCGCGTTCACGAGCAGGATGTCGAGAACGGCCTGCGCATAAATGAACGTATAGCCGATCCGCCGCCGCCAGCGGTGGCTGTACCAGTACGCGAGCGGCGTCAGCAGCGTGGCCGCGCTGAGCCCGAGGATCGCCACGCGGTATTCGTTGGCGAACAGGCCCGGGAGGCGCGGCGCCACCAGGTCGGAGACCACGAGCTGGGAGCCGAAGACGCCGATCGACAGCAACAGACGGACGGCGTACATCCAGTACAGGACCTGCCCCGGCTCCAGGGCGGCGGCCAGGCGTCGCTCGGTGTTGGCGGATCGCAGCAAGGGCGGATCTCCCCGGGGGTGGACGGTCCCGGACGCGCATTTCGCAACCCGGGCTGGGACAATGATAGGCGGGACGTTGCAGGATGCAAGGCTTGCCCGCGAAGACGGCGGCCGCGGTCCCGGGGAGAAGCCGCCCGCGGCTCAGAGCCAGTCCGGCGGCTCGTCGAACACGGAGACGTGCGTGAACCGGCCGCCGCGGATCGTCGCGGTCAGCGAATGGGCCTCGGCCGCCGCTTCCGCGGCCGGCAACGCCCGGCGAACGAGCGGCTCCGCGACGGCCGCGGCCGCGGCGTCGGGGCCCGCGGCCGGCCAGAGCCCGAGGGGCTCCAGCGCCTCGCGGAGGGTGGCGGCAGGCACGGCCAGCCCCAGGGTCCAGGATGCGACGCGGGGCGGCGCGCCCCCGGCCGGACGGCAGCGCACGCGGAGCCGCCCCGCCGGCGTCTCGAACACCAGCCACAGGTCGCCGCCCGTAGCGCGTCGGGCGTCCGGGGGGCCCAGGCGCGCTTCGAGCTGGGCCTCGTCCATCCCGATGAAGTCTGACCGGCGGTCGGCGTCGCGCATCGGACCAATGTGCACACGGGGCGCCTGCCGCGCCTCCGGGGCGCACCGCAGGAGGGGCTTTGACGGCTCACCGCCCCGACCCCGATCTTCTCTCGCATGACCGTCCACGGGCCACCGCTCGATCCCGACTTCTCCCTCCAGGTCCTCGAAGACCTGTACACGTACCGCCGCAAGCGGCGGTGGGTGGCGTGGCTGCTGTGGGCCACGCTGGGGCTGCTCGGAGTCCACCGGTTCTACCTGGAGCGCCCGTTCACCGGCGTCCTGCAACTGTTCACGGGTGGCGGCGCCCTCGTCTGGTGGCTGATCGATGCCGGCGCGATCAACCGGATGGTGCGCGAGCACAACCGCGAGCAGGAAGCGCGGGAGCAGACGGGCCGTCCCCCGGTGGAGATGGCGGGCATGCCCCCGCTGGACG
>JASFRN010000065.1:0-14608 GCA_050114915.1 Gemmatimonadales bacterium
GCCGGAAGACGAGCTCGTGCCCCCCCGGCCGTGGCCCGCCTCGTGTCAGACTGGTCCCCTTCGAAGGGCGCGGAACTCTGGATGGAACGGGACGAGCCCGGGCGCGCCCTCGATGTCCTGGAGTCGTACGGCCGTACGCGTGCCCCGTTCGGCGAAATCGGCTGGCTCTGGGCCCCGCTGTTCGACCCGCTGCGGGACGACCCGCGGTTCCGTGCCGTGCTCGCCCAATTCGCCTCCGCGGATCACCGGCCGTTACGTGACCCGCGGGGCCTTCCCTACCCGCCTAGCTCGGCCACAGCCAGCCCAGCGCCCCCGCCGTGAGGCAGCCGTAGACGAAGGCGTCGAACAGGGACTTGAGCGTCGCCGTCCAGTTCTTCTGCATCCAGACGGAGTTCTGCAGCAGCCCCCATCCGTAGGCGGCGAACGCGACCGTGCCCGACATCCGGAAGATCGCCATGTAGTCTGCGCCGGGCCCGTACGCGATTCCGGTGACGTAGGCCGCGATCGCGCCGGTGAGCAGGCAGTATACGAACCACTGGACGAGCCCCTTCTTCATGTCGAAGCCGTCGCCGGGCCACACGGTCATCACGACGACCGGGCCCTTCTCGATCTTCGCCTGGAACTCGGGTTCCTGCCGCTTCTTCGCGTCCGCGCAGTACGGGACCATGTAGTCGCCGGGCGGCACGGGCCGCAGCGCGTCCTGCACCGCGTCCTCGTCGGGAACGGACTGGAAGTCGGAGTTGTGGTAGCCGAGCACCGTGTGGATGATCGAGCTGACCACGAACACGAGGACGGCCGCGACGAGAATCGGCAGCCAGAGTGCGAGGACGGGGACGCCCATGGAACCCTCCTTGAAAGGTCCGAAGGTCGCCGCGCGGTTGCGCGGGACGCCCGTACGGTAGCGACAATGGCCGCGCGAGCAAACCGCCGCCCGCTCTACGCCGGGGCCTCTCCCTCGGGAAAGAGCCGCTCGAGAAGCTGACTCCAGGCCGTCTCGTAGGCCGGCAGTGCGTCGCGTTCCTCCCCCCACGCCTGCAGCCACAGCACGATCTCCCGCTCGTAACCGGGCGCCATACAGGGCTCGTTGGACACCCGAAACAGCGCCCCGTCCGGTGACGCCAGGACACCGGCGTGCTGGAGCGGCTCGTCGGCGTCGAACACTCGCCCGCCGAGCGGGTTCAGGTCGGGAGCGAGACCGGCGAGACCGGCGTCCCCGGACAGCCGCTCCCACACTTCGTCGAGGCCGAGCGACGTGCGCCGCCTCAGGTACACCACGTCCCGGTCTTCGCCGTCGTGATGCTCCAGGTACTCCTTGAGCGAGCGGAGCTCGAACCGCCAGCCGCGATTCGTGCCCTCGACCCAGCCATCCCACGCAGGGTCGTCCGGAAATCCCGAAGTCACGACGTCGACCTTCGTGATTCCGTCTTCCCCCTGCTCGATGCGGTACTCGGTCACCTGGGGCTGGGTCTCGGCCTCGTCTCCCCATCCCCACGAGATCGCGAGCCGGCGCGGCGGATCCCAGCCGATGATCTTCGATTCAGCCGCGAACTCGTTCTTCCAGGACATGAATATCGATCCCCCGTCGCCCGGTTCGACGCGGGCCTCGAGCGGAAACCACCGCACCAGCTCCGCGGCGTCGGTGAGCGCTCTCCATACGCGCTCCGGTGACGCCTGGATCTCGATCCGGCCGGAGGCCGACCGGGTGCCCCGGGCGCGCGCCGTCGTTTGGTCGTCGTTCATCGCTGCGTCTCCTGGTTGTCGGGTTCGTCCGGGGCGGAGGCCGGGGGCGCGGGGTGGCAGCAGGCGGTCAGCCGGAACGGCCGCGCGCCGGGACCGGCGTCATCGTGGCGTGCGGCGATCTCGGCGATCGCGCGCGCCACCTCGTCGATGAACGCCTCCGTCGCCTTCGGGCTGCCCAGGCGCACCGTCGTGTCCATCGAGCCGACGGCGAGCCGACGCTCCTCGCGGCTCGCCTTGTCCATCAGCCCGGCGACTTCCCTCGTCGTCCGGCTCGCCAGCGCGATGGCGTAGCCGGCCGCCCACCTATCGCCCTCCGCGGAGACGGACCGACCCGCATCCAGGGGCCCCAGCAGGCCGGGGTCGAGGGCGAAGCGCCGTCCCACGGGTCGATAGATCTTCTCGGTGAAGCCGCGGCGGGCCCGCTCTTCGGCCAGCTCGACCAGCCCCGCCTCTGCGAGCGCGGCCAGATGGTAATTGATGCGCTGCCGCGTGTCACCGAGACGCTCCGCCAGGCCGGTCGCCGAATCCGGCCGTTCCGCCAGGGCCTGGAGCAGGCGTCGGCGCTCGGGATGCGTGACCGCCGCTGCACCCTCTTCCGTGTCGACGACCGCGAGGTCGAGTCGTGGCGCCAGGTTCGTTTCCATGCGCCCAGAATACAATAGACAAATAATATTGTCAATATGTCCGGACCGGGCGTCGAACCGGTCGGGTGATCAACGCTCCGCGGGATAGCGCGTGACAGCGTCACGCGGCCATGACGCCGCCCTGACCCGGCCGTGATGCCATACCGCGAATCTGTCCGCGTCGGCGATGGCCCGGACGAGCCGGTCAGCCGGGACCGACGAACGAGGAAGCGGAGGTCGTCATGTCACATGCAGCGAGAAGTGGCCGCAGAGTAGCGCTCGTCGTAGCTGCCCTGTTCCTGGGATCGCTCTTCACGGCGTGCGATTCGATCACTGCGCCTGGAACGAGCATCTCCTCCCAGGCCGACCAGGGACTCGAGAGTCAGATCGAATCGATCGACCAGCAGACGGAGGAAGTGGACTTCCTTCGGCCGGTCATCAAGCAGGCGGAGTAATGCCGCGAAGCGGGCCGCAGGGCGTATCCCAGGGGGTGGGAATCCTCCCGGGCGGGCGTCGGCGAACGAGTAGCTGCCGGGCCGAAAGGATTCGCGGTCGCGCAGCGACCCTCCGAGCATCGCGAAGCGGGCCGCAGGAGATACCCCGAAGGGGTGAGAATCCTCCCGGGCGTAACGTTGGCGAACGAGTAGCGGCCGGGCCGAAAGGATTCGCGGTCGCGCAGCGACCCTCCGAGGACCCGCGCAGCGGGCCGCAGGAGATACCCCGAAGGGGTGAGAATCCTCCCGGGCAAACGAAGCGAGCAAAGCGAGCGAAGTGCGCCCGGGAGGATTCGAACCCCCAGCCTCCTGATCCGTAGTCAGGTGCTCTGTCCAGTTGAGCTACGGGCGCCCGTCATCGGCCGGCGGGGAGCCGACCGTCCAACATGCCCAGGAGAGGATTCGAACCTCCACGCCCAATAAAGGGCACCAGCCCCTCAAGCTGGCGCGTCTGCCAGTTCCGCCACCTGGGCCCAACCAGTGCTCGGGGGGGGAGTCGAACCCCCACGGGATTTTATTCCCACAGGATCCTGAATCCTGCGCGTCTGCCAATTCCGCCACCCGAGCCTGCGCACCGAAGGCAGGGACAACATCGCCCCCGCCGTGAGCGACGGAGGCGTTCGTCATGCATTCTTCCCCTGACCCGCCGGAGCGAGGGCCGGTAATCTAACGGGAAGGGGCGCTCGCGCAACCGGGTCCGGCACGCGCGAATAGATTCTCGGGCCACGGTGTACCACGAACCGACATGCTCATGTATTCGACGTGCCTGTTCTGCAACCGCGACCTCGGGGAGAACGAGGCGATCGAGGAATTCCCGATCGGTCGCCGGCTCGCCTTCGATCCGGCCCGGGGCCGGTTGTGGGTCGTGTGCCGGCGGTGCGAGCGCTGGAACCTGTCGCCGCTCGAAATCCGCTGGGAGGCGATCGAAGCCTGCGAGCGGCGCTACCGCGACACGCGCCTGCGGGTGTCGACCGACAACATCGGCCTCGCCCGACTCTCCGAGGGCCTCGAGCTCGTCCGTATCGGGCCCGCGCACCGGCCGGAATTCGCCGCCTGGCGATATGGCGATCAGTTCGGCCGGCGCCGTAAGCGAGCGATCCTCTACACGACGGCCGGCGTGGCGGCCGTCGGCGGGCTCGTGGTCGGCGGCGCGATGGCCGGGGTCAGCCTCGGCGGCAGCTGGTACGGCTTCCATACCTTGTTCCAGAATCTGCGGAAGCAGCGGACCGTCGCCCGGATCCGCGATCTCGAGGGCAATCCCATCCGCGTCCAGCAGAAGCACCTGCTCGAAACCCGCATGTATCCGTCGGCCGCGCCCGGCGGCTGGGCGCTGCGCGTGGCGCACGCCCCCGGCTGGGGACGCGGCTGGAACGACGCGCAGGAGTTCATGACGGTGGATGGCGAGACCGCGGTCCGGATCGCGGGTCAGCTCATGGCTCGCGTGAACCGGCGGGGCGGAAAGCAGGACACCGTCCAGGACGCCGTCCGCCAGATCGAGGACGCGGGCCACCCCGAGGCCTATCTCCGCGCCGCGGCCCGTGAATCCGAGCGCCTGCGCGACATGGGAGCGGCGGCCCTCGAAGCGAAGCGCCGCCGCAGACGCTCGCGGGCCTCGCATACCCGCAAGGGATCCCTGGAAGCGCTCCCCCGGGAGATGAGCCTCGCGATCGAGATGGCGACGCAGGAGGAGGCCGAGCGCGAGGCGATGGCGGGCGAGCTCGCCACGCTGGAGGCCGCGTGGGAAGCCGCCGAGGAAGTCGCGGCGATCGCGGACGACCTGCTGCTGCCGGAGTCCGTAACGGACTTCATCCGGCGCGAGAAAGAGACCGCGACTCGGTAGCTGGCCGACGCGTCGATGGACAGGCGGGGTGATCCGGCCGAGATTAGGTCGACCTTCGACCAGGGACCGACTGGAGTCGTCGATGAAACGCACCCTCATGTCGCTGCCGTTCATCATCGCGCTGCCGGCGCTGGGCCTCGCGAGCTGTGAGTTTTCCGCGGCGGAGGAGTCGTCCGCCGACGACTCGGCCGCCTCCGCTCCTGCGGCGGAAGGGACAGCGGAAGCCGAGGCGTCGATCCGCGCCGCGGCGGCCGCGTTCTCCGACGCGTTCGAGCGAGGCGACACGCTCACGCTGGGCAACCTCTACACCGAAGACGCCCTGCTTCTCGCCCCCAGCGACACGGTCCGCGGACGCGCCGCGATCCGACGCTGGTTCCGACCCAGGGACGGGGGGCGGCGGTTCGAGCATCGGCTCGTCGCGGACGACCTGCGGGTGCACGGCAATGTCGCGATCGACCGCGGGCGGTGGATCCAGGAGTTCGCGCTCGACGACGGCGGCACCAATCGCGCGAGCGGCGTCTACCTCGTGGTGTGGAAACGGGGCGCCGACGGACGCTGGCGGATGGCGTACGACATGTGGCACGCGCCGTACGAGTAACGGCGATCCAAATCCCGCGGGCGGGGTAGCAGCGATTCAGCAGCCGGAGTCGGGATCGCGCAGAATCCCGGCTCCATCCTCCGCCGCTCGATCCGCGGGAGCCACCGTGTCCATACTGACCTCACCCCGAATCGCATCGCTGCTCGCCGTCGGAGCCTGGCTCAGCCTGGCCCCCGGCCTGCTTCACGCCCAGGACGCCGTGCGACCTACCGCCGATTCGGCCGCTCGGGCCGACGTCCGCCCGTCCACGAGCATCACCGGGTTCCGGGGCATCGAGTTCGGCGCGTCCGCCGAGCAGATTCGATCGGTGTTCGGCGAGCCGATCGAGGATCGGCGACTCGACAACGGCCTCCGGATGCTCGCGTACCGCGGGGAGCTCGCCGGCGAGCCGTCTCTCATCCTGTTCGGAGTGCTCGACGACCGGGGGTTCGTGAAGGCCCAGGAGGTCATCGATCTCGCCGGCGGCAACGACTGCATCGCCGAGATCCGCGAGATCCAGCACGAGATCAACCTCACCTATCCGCTGATCATGCCGGCCGAGCAGGCCCGCAACAACACGCCCGACCCGATCTGCGAGGCGGCGCCGAAGGGCGGCGCGTTCTGGCACCGACAGTGGCGCGACGAGTCCACCGGCGCGGTCATCACCGTCAGCGTCCCATCCGGCAGCGACGAGGTCGACGTGATCTACGAGTCGCGGGCGTTCCGCGACTGGGTCGGCCCCGACTCGACGCAGGTCATCGAAGACGAGGGCGCTCCGACGGGGGTGCTGGAGCAGAGGTAGGCAGCGGGCGGCGATCTCCCCTTTAGACCAACGAAAAAGCCCGCCCCCCGGAGGGGACGGGCTTTTCGGACTTCACGGATCCCGGTGGGATTCGCGTTCGAGGAAGGGCTTACATGTCGCCCTGCACCACGAACTCGACACGGCGGTTCTGCGCCCGGCCTGCATCCGTATCGTTGGTCGCGACCGGATTCGACTCACCGTAGCCACGCGTCGTCAGAGACTCGGCGATGGACGGCTCGACGCTCACCAGGTAGTCGCGCACCGAAGCGGCACGGCGCTCACTCAGGCGCTGGTTGTACGCCTCGGAGCCGATCGAGTCCGTGTGACCCTGGACCTCGATCGTGATGCCCGGACGGTTCGCGATCGCGTTGCGGATCGCCACCGCCACGTCGGCGAGCACGGTCTTGGAATCATCGTCCAGGTTGGCGCTGTTGAACGCGAAGTTGATGTTCCGCAACACCAGTCGACCCTGCGCCAGGGCGGCTTCGAACTCACCGCAGCCGTCGGCGTCGACCTCGCGGCCTTCCGGCGTGCCGGGGCACTTGTCGATGCCGTCGAACACACCGTCGCCGTCGCTGTCGGTCGGGCAGCCCTTCGCGTCGACCGTCGCGCCACGCGGAGTGTTCGGGCAGGTGTCGATGCCGTTGTAGACGCCGTCACCGTCCGCGTCGCTCGGGCAGCCCTTCGCGTCGACCGTGGCACCGGCCGGAGTGTCGGGGCAGGTGTCGATGCCGTCGAACACGCCGTCACCGTCGCCGTCCGTCGGGCAACCGTTGGCGTCGACCGCGGCACCCTGCGGGGTGTCGGGACAGTCGTCCATGTAGTTGTAGACGCCGTCGCCGTCGTCATCGAACGGGCAGCCGTCCGCGTCGACGGTCACGCCCTCGGGCGTGCCGGGGCACAGGTCCTCGGCGTCGGAGACGCCGTCACCGTCTTCGTCGGCCGGTCCGCCGATGAAGTAGCTGAGGCCGATCGTCCACTCGGTGGTCTTCAGCGTCGGGTTGTCACCCTGGATCGCGGCGGCGCCGCTGAACTCCTGCCGCGTGTCGATCAGACCGTCGGGGGCGATGTAGTTCCGCCAGTCCCCTCGCAGGGCCAGGTTGCGGGTGAAGTAGAGCTTCAGGCCCGCCCCGTAGTTCCATGCGAGGAAGGACTCGCCACCGGTCTCCTGCTGGTGGAGAACGCCACCCACAGGCCCGATGGTGAATTTCTGGTTTCCGGCACCGGCCGCGATGAAGATCTGCAACGCGGTCTCGGGCTGGAACGTCCAGGTGAGATCGCCGCCCCACTGGAGGGCATCGACTTCACTATCGCCGCCGGGCAGGCTGATGTCGGCGCCCGGCATATACCCGAAGTAGCCTTCGAGGCCGAGGCCGAGATCGCTCACGTAGCCGACCCGACCGCCGTAATAGTGGTTGTTGTCGATGTTGAAGAGCACCGCGTCGGGTGCGCCGTCGAAATCCTCGGCACTAAATCCGATTCCGTTCCATACTCCATAGAACGGATTGATTTCGACTCCGCCGCGCCCCCAGTTATCCTGGGCAGCGAGCGGCGACGCCACGAACAACAATGTCGCACACATCGCGACGAACGCACGAAGATGCTGCATGTCCCCCTCCTGGATCCGTGTTCCGGGCTTGTTTGCCGCAGATTCCCCACCCCACCGCCGCAGTCGATACAATATAGTGTCGGCACACCAAAGCAAACAACTCGCGGGGAACATCTTACACATGCCCCCCGGCAGCGCCCGCTCGCCGCGGCCGGCCGAATTGACGGAGAAAGGGACCTTTGCAGCGCCAATTCCTTGGGATTCTGGGGCTTCTGGCCGTAGCTCCGACTGCGCTGAGCGCGCAAGAATCGAGCTCCGGGCCGGTTACGATCGACTCCGTGCACGTGCAGGCCGAGAACGTGTTCAGCGAGCGCGCCGCGCGCGGGCACTGGATCTACCGCACCGCGAATTCCCTGCGATTTCAGACTCGTTCGGGGGTCGTCGAGCGCGAATTGCTGTTCGAGCCGGGGGACACGCTCGACCTCGACCTGCTCGACGAGACGGAGCGGAACCTCCGCGCGCTGGACCTGTTCCGCAGCGTCGAGATCGACACCGCCACGGTGGACGGACGCCTGGTCGCCATCGTGCGCACGCAGGACGCCTGGAGCACCCTGCCGATCCTGGACGGAAGCTTCGCCAGCGACGGCACCCTTACCGGCCGTATCGGGATCACCGAGAAGAACGTGCTCGGGACCGGCAACTACCTCAGCGTCGCCTACCGCAAGGGTACCGACCGTAACGGGGGCGAGATGTCCGGCATCCTGCGGCGCCTGGCCGGATCGCAGGTGGACGTCGCGAGCGATCTGTATCTCCTGTCGGACGGGAACTCGTTCGACTGGTCGATCGCCGACCCGTGGCGTTCGCTGGCGGACAGGTTCGAGCTCCGATTCAGCGGCGCCTCCGCCGACCGCCGGAGATTGCAGTACCGGACGTTGTCGGCCACCCGGCGAGACACCGCCCGGTTCCGGCACCACCTGTACCGGCAGGACGTGACGATCGGGATCGCCTCGATCGCCACGCCGACCCGGATTTTGCGGTTCGAGGCGTCCGCGGGAGTCCGCAACGAGCGATTCCTTCCGCAGGTCGGCGACGACCCTCCCTCCGACGTCCCCGATTCCGTCTACGCCGAGTTCGGCCTGTTCGTGACTTACGAACAGCCGCGGTACCGGGAGGTGGGCTACGTCGACGGGCTCAACACGCAGGACGTCGACCTGACCACCGGCATCACCGTCGGCGCGCGGGTGGCCGCCCAGGCGTTCGGCTACGAGCGCACCGGGATCGGGCCGGTGCTGGCGGTCCGCGGCGGCGCCTCTTCCGGCGTGTTCCTCATCAGGGCGTCGCTGCTCGCGAACGGCCTGTTCAACTCCGCGGGGCTCGACTCCGGCCGCGTGGTCGGCGCCGTGACGGCAGGCGCCATAACGGGAACGCGCCATTCCACGCTTCTCACCGTCCGGGGCGGCATCCTCGACTCTCCGCCTCCCGGCCGCGAGTTCGACCTGGGATTCTCGACGCCGCCCCGCAGCTTCGAGCCCCACGCGTTCGTGGGGACACGCGCGATCTGGGGAACGCTCGAGCACCGCTGGTACGTGCTCCCGCGCATCCTCGATCAGTTCGGCGCGGCCCTCGCGGGCTACGCGGATTTCGGCGGGGCGTGGTACGACGACCAGGACGCCCGCTGGGGCGGGGAGATCGGAATCGGCCTGCGAACGAGCTCCCGCCTGTCCGCCACCGCGGAGTCGAGTCGTATCGACATCGGATATCGCCTCGGCCAGGGCTTCGAAGGAGGGCGGCTCGTCCTCAGCGTCGGAACGGGATTCCCCTTCTTCTGAGCCGGCTCTCGATCTCTCGTCGCGCTTGAAATCGGTCGGGCGGCCCGGCAGGTTTCGGCTCCTATGGAATCAGCCGAGCCCGACCCCGAAGCCATGAACCTGGAAGCTGGCGCCGCGCGCCCGCGCCGCCTCCGCCGCACGCCCGTCCTGCGCGCCCTCGTGCGCGAAACAGAGTTGTCCGCCACCGACTTCGTGTATCCCGTCTTCGTCTCCGAGTCGATCGATCGGCCGGTCGACATCCCGTCGATGCCGGGCATCCGGCAGTGGCCGGTCGGCTCGGTGGCCGATCACGTCCAGCAGGTCTGGGCCCTCGGCGTGCGAGCGGTCATCCTGTTCGGCATTCCCGCCACGAAGGACGCGCGTGGAAGCGGCGGCGACGCGCCCGACGGAGTGGTTCAGCAAGCCTGCCGCGCGTTGCGCGAGCGGCTTCCGGACCTCGTCCTGATCACGGACCTCTGCCTGTGCGAGTACACGAACCACGGGCACTGCGGCCTCCTCGGCGAGGCGTCGGACGGCGGCGATCCGGTGATATTGAACGACGAGACGCTCCCGCGGCTGGTCTCGATCGCCCGCTCCCAGGCGGAGGCGGGGGCGGACATCGTCGCGCCGTCGGGAATGATCGACGGGGCCGTGGGCGCGATACGGGTGGGTCTCGACCAGGCGGGCTTCGTCGACACGGGGATCATGGCCTATTCGAGCAAGTTCGCCAGCGCCTTTTACGGCCCGTTCCGCGACGCGGCCGGGGGCGCGCCGGCGTTCGGGGATCGCCGGTCGCACCAGATGGACCCCGCGAACTCGCGCGAGGCGCTCCGCGAGAACGAGCTCGACATGCTGGAAGGCGCCGACATGCTGATGGTGAAGCCCGCGCTCGCGTATCTCGACATCGTTCGCCAGACCCGCGAGCAGGTGCCCGAACTGCCGCTCGTCGCTTACAATGTGAGCGGTGAGTACGCGATGGTGAAGGCGGCGGCCGAACGCGGCTGGATCGACGAGCGCGCGATCGTACTGGAAACGCTGCTCGGCATGAAGCGGGCGGGCGCCGACCTGGTGATCACCTACCATGCGGCGGACGCGGCACGCTGGCTGCGGTCGCGCAGCGGCGATTAGCCGCCGCATCGGACGAAGACCCATCGACGACGGAGCGGGATGAGCGACGAGACGAAGCCGACCCTGAACCACTTCGGAATCTTCCGGTTCACGACCGAGTTCTGGTCCCTTTCGCCCGAACGCCGCGCGTCCGTGTACGCCGATCTCGTCGCCGGAGTGCGCGAAGCCGCGACGGTGCATCCGTATCAGCTCTCCCCGCTCGAGGCCAGGGCGGACATTCTGCTCTGGTCCGCCGTGGAAGTGGACGATTCGAACGCGCCGAGAACGCTGTTCGAAGGCCTGGCCCGCAACCTCAGCCCCTTCCGCAAATTCGTCGAACCGCGCGATACCCTCTGGGGGTTCACCCGGCCGTCGCAGTACAGCCGGGCGAAGTCCGCACAGGAGGTCGACCCCCTCTCCTCCGAGCGTTCCCCGTACCTCGTCATGTACCCGTTCACGAAGACGGCCGACTGGTACCTGCTCGGGGGCGAGACACGACAGGGGATGATGAACGAGCACATCCGGATCGGGAAGCAGTATCGCGAGATCCGGCAGCTCCTCCTCTACTCGACGGGGCTGCAGGACCAGGAATTCGTCGTGGTCTACGAGACCGACGACCTGATGATGTTCTCGGCCCTCGTGAAGGAGCTCCGCGAGACCGAGGCGCGCCGCTTCACGAAGCGCGATACGCCCGTGCACACCGGGCTGTACTCTCCACCCGACGCCCTCGAGAGCGCATGGGCCGGCTTCTAGCGTTCGGGACGAGCCACGCCGTCGCGCCCGCACGGTTGCGCGACGGGCTCTACATGGACGAGGAGTCCGTGGTGGCGCTGCTCCAGCGCCTGCGGGGCACGGCGAGCATCTCGGAGATCGCCCTGCTCCACACATGCACCCGGCTCGAGGTCTACGCCCTCGTCGACGACGTGGAGGCGGCGGAAGAGGCGGTCGTCGAGCTGCTGGCCGGCGGCGACGCGGACCGCGGGGCCGAGATCCGCGAGCATTCCTACGCGCTCACCGGCGACGCCGCGGCCCGCCACCTGTTCCGCGTCGCCGCGGGCCTCGATTCGATCGTGCTCGGCGAGCCGCAGATTCTCGGCCAGGTGCGGGAGGCCGCGCGGCTGGCCGGGAGCGTGAATGCGACCGGGCCGATCCTGCGCCGGCTGTTCGCCACGGCCGTTCGGGCGGGCAAGCGAACTCGCAGTGAGACGGGACTCGCGCGGGGGCCGACGTCGCTGGCGGCCGCCGGCGTGCGTCTCGCTCTCCAGGCATCGGACGACTTTCCGTCCCAGACCGTCCTCGTGGTGGGCGCGGGGGAGACGGCCCGGCTCACGGCCCGGCACCTGGCGAAGCGGGGACCGGGGCGTCTCGTGATCGCGAACCGCTCGCCCGCGCCCGCCCGGCAGCTCGCCGACGAGCTCGGCGCCGAGACGGCCGGTCTCGAGGACATCGGGGCGCTGGCCGCCGAGGCCACGGTGATCGTGACGGCGGTTTCGGCCGAGCGGCCGGTGCTGCGGGCGGATCAGCTCGCATCCGCGATGCAGTCCCGACCCGAGCGCCCCCTCGTCGTCGTCGATCTCGGACGCCCGCGCAACGTGGAGGCCCCGGAACCGACGATCCCCAATCTCGCCGTTCACGACCTGGACGGTCTCGCGGAAACCGTCAGCGAGAACCGGAACCGGCAGACGGCCGCGATCCCCCGCGTGGAAGCGATCGTGGTGGAGGAGCTCGAGCGCTTCTCCCGCTGGCGGCGGGGACGCGACGTGCTTCCGCACGTGCGCGCCTTGCGCCGCCACTTCTTCGAGGTCGGACAGCGCGAGATCGCGTCGCAGGAAGGGAACTTCGACGCGCAGCAGCGCGAGGCCCTGCGCGCCTACACCCGGTCGCTGATCGCGAAGCTGCTCCACGAGCCCACGGTTCGGATCAAGCAGACGGACAGCGACACGGTCGAGGGCAACGCGCGCCTCGACGCCGTACAGGCGTTGTTCGACCTCGACGTGTGAGCTCCACCCCACCGCTGCGGGTCGGATCCCGCACGTCCGATCTCGCCCGTCACCAGGCCGGCCTGGTCCTCGAAGGCCTCACGCACCTCGACGCGGAGGCCGAATTCGTGGGCATCCGGAGCGCAGGGGACGACGCCCCTGAGGTTCCGATCGAGCAGATCGGGGGGACGGGCGTGTTCACGCGGGAGCTGGAGCGCGCCCTGCTCGAGGGCGAGATCGACATCGCCGTGCACAGCCTGAAGGACCTCGCCACGCAGATGCCGGGCGGACTCCGGGTCGGGGCCGTGCTGCCGCGAGAAGATCCGCGAGACGCCGTGGTCCTCTCTCCGGAGCTGCGCCGCGCCGGCGCGGACGGCGGGGACGACGCGATTCTCGGGGTGCTCCCGCGGGGCGCGATGGTCGGCACCGGGAGCCTGCGGCGACGGGCGTTCCTGCTGCGACTCCGGCCGGACCTGAAGATCGAGTCGATCCGCGGCAACGTGCCCACCCGCCTCGAAAAGCTGCGATCCGGCAGCTACGACGCGATCATGCTCGCCGTCGCCGGCCTGCGACGGCTGGGAATGGGCGAAGAGATCGACGCTCTCCTGCCGCCGGCGGAGTTCCCTCCGGCACCGGGACAGGGCGCCATTGCCGTGCAGATCAGGGCCGACGACCCGCGCGCCGCCGGCCTGGTCGCGCCGCTCGACGACGCCCCGACCCGGATCGCCGTCACGGCCGAGCGCGCCTTTCTGCGGCGCATCGAGGGCGGCTGCCAGGTACCGGCCGGGGCCCTCGCCGTGCTCGACCACGACAGCGTGGTCCTCACGACGCTCGTCTGCTCGCCCGACGGTCGGGATGCCGTCGCGGCATCGGCGACGGGCGCCGCGCACGACGCGGCCGCGGTCGGATTCGGGGCCGCGGAGCGGGCGCTCGAGGACGGGGCCGAGAAGATTCTCGCCCCCCTGCGGGCGGAGCAGGACGGATGAGCGCGGCGTCGGACGAGCGACCAGGGATCGCCGTGACCCGGCCCGGCGACTCGCCGGGCCGCCTCGGAGACCTGCTGCGAGAGGCGGGGGCGCGCGTCGTCCACTGGCCCTGCATCCGCTTCGAGCCCCCCGAGGACCCGGAGCCGCTGACCGCCGCCGCGGGGGATGCAACCGCGGACTGGATCGCCATCACGAGCCCTCGCGCCGCGCACAGCTGGCTCGACGCCGCGAGTGATCGCGCGCATCGGACGCCGGCCGCGGTGGTCGGGCCGGCCACGGCGGCGGTGCTCGAGGCGGCCGGCTGGCCGGTCGGCCGCGTGGCCGGCGAACGCTCGGCGGGCGGATTGCTGGCCGCCTTCGCGGCGGCGGGAGATGCCGCGGGGGCTCGCATCATCTTCCCCTGCAGCGACCGCGCGAGCGACGAGCTGGCGGACGGGCTCCGACGGCTGGGGGCCGAGGTCGTCCGCGTCACGGCGTACCGCACCGTCACCTCGGCGCCGAGCCCGGAGGACGTCCTGGCCGCCGCCCGTTCGGGCCGGGTCGCGGTCGTGACCTTCGCGAGCCCGTCGGCGGTCGAGGGATTCCTCGCCCGCGCGGACGCGGACCGGCGCCGCGAGATCACCGCCCGGCTCGCGGCCGCGGCGATCGGACCGACGACCGGGGCCGCCCTGGCGGCCGCGGGCTGGCGCGCGTCGGTGGCCGACGACGCGTCGCTGGAAGCCCTGGCGAGCGCGGCGCTGCGGGCAGCGGACGCCCGAACCGCGAACTCCCTCGACCCCCGGGTCACGTGAAGAGCGAAGAGCTGTACGAAGCCGCCCGACGATCGATCCCCGGCGGCGTGAACAGCCCGGTCCGCGCTTACGGAAGCGTGGGCGGCACCCCGCGTTTCATCGCCCGCGCCGCGGGCGCGAAGATCGTGGACGTCGACGGGGTCGAATACATCGATTACGTCGGATCGTGGGGCGTCATGCTCCTCGGCCACGACCACCCGAGCGTCCGGCGCGCGACCGCCGCCGCCCTCGAGCGGGGGGCCTCGTTCGGCGCCCCCACGGCGGCCGAGGTCGAGCTCGCCGAGCGGATCGTCGAGATGGTGCCGACGATCG
>JASFRN010000066.1:0-14184 GCA_050114915.1 Gemmatimonadales bacterium
CTGACGCTGCTCGGCGGGATGCGGTTCGACACCGACGACCTGGACGCCCTCGAGGGACTTGGCCTGATGGACGACATCATCCTGCACGAGATGATGCACGTGCTCGGCTTCGGGATCTTCTGGGAGACCCCGGTCGACTACCTCGAGGAGCCGTCCGATCCGTCGAATACGAACTACGACGAGAACAACACGGACACGCACTTCACGGGTCCGAACGCGATCGCGCAGTTCAACTCGATCGGCGGGACGAACTACACGGGCGGCGCGATCGTGCCTGTGGAGAACGACGCGATCAACTTCGGCACCGGCAGTCTCGACGGGCACTGGCGGGAGAGCGTGTTCGACGAGGAGATCATGACGCCGGCGGCGAACCTGTCCAACCCGCTCAGCGTGGTGACGATCGGGTCGTTCGAGGATCTCGGCTACACGGTCGATTACGGGGCCGCCGACACGTACAACCAGACGTTCTCGGTCGTGCTCGGCCTGCAGAACGGACCCGCGGAGACGCCGGCCGTCGATCTGTCGGGCGACGTGTGGCGCGGACCGATCCAGGCGGTCGACCCGGACGGCACCCGCCGCCGGATCCGCTGAGCGCAGCGCTCGCACCGGTACAACGGGGCGAGCGGTCGACGGGGCGCCGTAGCATCTACCGGGCGCCGGTGACGGGACCTCCCGCCGCCGGCGCCCGGCCTCTTTTTGGGGGAGCCCGGGCGGCGCGACGGCGCGGCGGCTGATAGATTCGCCGGACTTCGGGGTCCGCGGCGCGGCGAAACCTCCGCGGCTCTGCACGGGTAGTGCCCGGAGGGCCAGATGTCGCGAGCCGTGCGCAACCTTTCCGAGACGAAACACGTCTCAAGCCACGGGGGACCACCGCGTGGACGACGACCGGGAGAATCGAGGATGAGGATGAGGACGCATCGTCACACGGTGAGCGGCTCGCTCACCACACTCTTCGCCATGCTGGCCGCCGCGGCGGCCACGCTCGCCGCGCCGCAGAGCGCCATCGCGCAGGCGTACGGCTACCGATCGGCCGTGGCCGGCGATCAACTGATCGTCACCGAACCGCTGAACACGTCGACGCCGGGCGCCGTGTACGTGTACGGGCGCGACGCCTCCGGCGCCTGGGCGCAGCAGGCCCAGCTGCTGGCGAGCGACGCCGAGCCGGGCGACTACTTCGGGCGCAGCCTCGCCGTGCAGGGCAACACGATGTTCATAGGCGCGACCGTCAAGGACAGCAGCACCGGCGCGATGTTCCGCTTCGAGCGGGGCGCCGACGGCCGCTGGACGGAGGTCGAGCGCTTCCGCCCCGACGACGTGGCGCAGGGCGAGTCGTTCGGACGCATGGCCGACATGGCCGGCGACGTGGCCGTGTTCGCCGCCTGGGGGCACGCGGACGGACGCGGCGGCGTCTGGGTGTACGAGCGAGACGGCTCGGGCGCCTGGAACCGCTCCGCCCTGCTGACCGCCGCGGACGGGGCCGAGCAGGACTTCTTCGGGTACGGGCTGGCGACCGACGGCGAGCGAATCGCCGTGGGCGTGCCGCTCCGCGACCGTCGGCCGGCCGCCGACGAGCCGGACGACGAGGCCGAAGACGGCGCGGCCGGCGACGAGGACGCGGCCCAGGCGGAGACGGAAGCCGACGTCGGCGCCGTCTACATCTTCGAGCGCGACGGCTCCGGCACCTGGCAGCAGACCGGCATGGTGGAGCTGCCGTGGCTGCAGGCCAACGCGCTGTTCGGCTGGTCGGTGGGCTTCCTGGACGGCGACGTGCTGGCCGGCGCCCCCGGCGAGAGCGGCTTCACCGGAACCGTCTACCGGCTCGGCGAGGGGGACGACGGCTGGGAGGTCGCCCAGGCGCTGCAGGCGTACGACGGCGCACCCGGGAGCTGGTTCGGCTCGAGCATCGACGTGGCCGACGACGGCACGATCTGGGTGGGGTCGCAGAACGCCCACGAGGGCCGGGGCGCCACTTACCTGCTGCCGACGGACGCCGGGGCCGTCACCGGGATCTCGATGCTCGACACGGGCATGATCGAGGACCAGGACGGCGCCGGCACCTTCCTGACGGTCGACGGTAACGTCGCGATCGTCACGGCGGGCAACGCCGACTACGGCCTCGGCTCGGTGCACGTGTACGCCGACCGCGGCGGCGCCTGGCAGCACGAGGCCGAGCTCTACACCGAGGCGACGGCGGCCTACGATCCGGTGACCGGGGGCAAGGTGGACTGCAGCGGGGGCGAGGCCAGCGCCTTCCCCTGCGAGGACGTCGACCTGCTGTCGTTCCTGCCGGTGTCCGACATCGGCGGCGGCCGCGGCGTGCAGACGAACGACGTGTGGGGCTGGACGGACCCGGAGACGGGGCACGAATACGCCCTCGTCGGGATGACCGACGGCACGGCGTTCGTCGACGCCACCGACCCGTCGAACCCGGTGTTCGTCGGCAAGCTCGACCGCACGCCGGGAATCGCCGGGAGCACCTGGCGCGACATCAAGGTCTACGCCGATCACGCGTTCATCGTCTCCGAGGCCAACGGCCACGGGATGCAGGTGTTCGACCTGCGGCAGCTGCGCGACGTGAATCCGGCCGACATGCCGGTGCATTTCGAGCAGACCGCCCTGTACGACAACATCTCGGCGGCCCACAACATCGTGATCAACGAGGGCTCGGGATTCGCCTACAGCGTCGGCTCCAACGGGGGCGGCGAAACGTGCGGCGGCGGGCTCCACATGATCGACATCCGGAACCCGGAGCAGCCGACGTTCGCCGGGTGCTTCGCCGACGCGAACACGGGGAACGCGGGCACGGGCTACTCGCACGACGCCCAGTGCGTCATGTACAGCGGGCCCGATGCCGACTACCGGGGCCGCGAGATCTGCATCGGGTCGAACGAAACGGCGATCTCGATCGCGGACGTGACCGACAAGGACAACCCGATCGCGATCTCGACCGCCACGTATCCGACCGTCGGCTACGCCCACCAGGGCTGGCTGACCGAGGATCAGCGCTACTTCTTCCTCGACGACGAGGGAGATGAGAGCAACCCGGAGTTCGGGCTCAACAAGACGAGGACGCTGATCTTCGACGTCAGCGACCTCGAGGACCCGATCCTCGTGAAGGAGCACATGGGCGAGACGTTCACGATCGACCACAACCTGTACATCAAGGGCGACCTGATGTACCAGTCGAATTACGTGAGCGGCCTGCGGATCCTCGACATCTCCGATCCGGAGAACCCGGTCGAGGTCGGCTACTTCGACACGGTGCCCGACAACGAGAGCGTCGTGTTCGACGGGTCGTGGAGCAACTACCCGTTCTTCGACAGCGGCACGGTCGTGGTCACGAGCGGCCGCGAGGGCGTGTTCTTCGTGCAGAAGCGCGAGGGCGGCCCGGTGAGCTGAGGACGGGACACATGTAACGGGCGGCGCCGCCACCCGTTCGCCGCATCGCGAGGCTCCCCGGTCGCTGTCGGCCGGGGAGCCTCGTAGCTTCGGGGCATGCCGCTCTCCGACCTGACCGTTCTCGAGCTCGCCGGCGTCCTGGCCGGTCCCGGCGTCGGGATGTTCCTCGCCGAGCTCGGCGCCCGCGTCATCAAGGTCGAGAACCCGGCGACCGGCGGGGACGTGACGCGCTCGTGGACGCTGGGCGACGCCGATTCGACGGACGGCTCGGAGCCGGCCGGACCCTCCCCGTACTTCGCGGCCGTCAACTGGGGGAAGGAGTCGGTCGCGCTCGACTTCGCGAACCCGGCGGACCTGGAAGCGGCGCGCCGGCTCGCCGCGCGTGCCGACATCGTCCTGGTGAGCTACAAGCCGGGCGACGCGGCGGAATTCGGCCTGGACTACGACTCGGTCGCGGCCGGCAACCCGGGCGTCGTGTACGCGGAGATCACGGCCTACGGGCCGGACGTGGAGCGGGTGGGCTACGACGCCGTGATCCAGGGCGAGACCGGCTTCACGCACCTCAATGGGGAGCCGGACGGCCCGCCGCTGAAGCTGCCCGTCGCGCTCATGGACGTCCTGGCCAGCCACCAGCTCAAGCAGGCCGTGCTGCTCGCCCTGCTACGGCGCGAACGGACCGGCGAGGGATCGAACGTGAGCGTTTCGCTGGTCCGCTCGGGGCTGGCGGCGCTCGTGAACCAGGCGTCCAACTGGCTGGTCGGCGGCGTGAACCCCGATCGCCTGGGCTCGGGCCATCCCAACATCGTGCCGTACGGAAGCTCCTACGCGACGGCCGACGGATCGCGGCTCGTGCTCGCCGTCGGCACCGACCGGCAGTTCGAGGGCCTGTGCCGGGCGCTGGGCCGCCCCGAGCTGGCGAGCGACCGGCGATTCGCCACGAACCCGGATCGGGTCGCCCACCGCGCCGAGCTCGAAGCGCTGCTCGCCGCCCGCCTCGCGGAGTTCGATCGCGACGAGCTCCTGGCCGACCTCGCGACGCGCGGCGTCCCCGCGGGACCGATCCTCGACGTGCGCGACGCGCTGGCCCGACCCGCCGCGGCCCCGCTCCTCCTGCGGGCTACGTCGCGCGAATCCGGCGAGCTCGCAGGGATCCGTAGCGTCGCGTTCGAGCCCTCCGACCTGTTCGCGCCGCGCCCGCTCGCCCCCCCTCCGGCCCTGGGCGCCCACACCGAGGCGGTGCTCCGCGAGCTCTCCGGGTCGGCATAGAACCGGGATCTCCCCCGAGCCCACCAGCCACGGCCGGCTCGCGGCGCGGTTCCACGGGCCCTAGCTTCGCGCAATCCCACACTTCAGAGGAGGTCCGCATGTCCGTGCACCCCCGCTTCCCCTCCGCGCTCGCCGCGCTCGCCGTTCTGTTGCTGCCGCCGGGGCTCGCCGCCCAGGAGGCGATGGGCAACGACGCGATGAGCCAGGAAGACATGATCGCCAGCGCCCTGAGCGCGGCGCCGGACGCGATCGCCGACAACGCCGCGGTCGCCGACCTGCAGGGCAACGTGCTCCGCGCCGGGTCGAACGGGTACACCTGCCTGCCCGACGATCCGAACATGGAGGGCAACTCCCCGATGTGCCTCGACGAAACATGGCTGGCCTGGGCGCAGGCCTTGCTGGGCGGGGAGGCGGAACCGCCCGCCATCGAGCACGTGTCGTTCGGGTACATGCTCCAGGGAGATTTCCCGTCGAGCAATCTGAGCCCGGCTCACACCGAGATGACGGCGGACAACGAGTGGATCGTGAACTCGGGCCCGCACGTGATGGTCCTGTTTCCGGACGCCTCGATGATGGACGGCATCTCGACCGACAAGGACAACGGTGGACCGTGGGTGATGTGGCGGGAGTCCCCCTACATCCACCTGATGATTCCGGTCACGCAGAAGTAGGCTCGCATCGTCGGTGCGGGATCGGCCGGCGGCGCGATCGCCCGCCGGCCGGCCCCGCCCCCGGTTCAGTTGCCCGGGGCGGGAATGCGGCGGACGAGCTCGCTGTCCCGCTCGGGACCGCGGCGGATCGTCAGCCGCGCGTCACCGCCGCGCCGCAGGATCCCGCCGTCCAGCTCGGGATGCAGGTAGAGGCCGGTCGCGTCCAGCGTGTCGAGCGCGCGCACTCCCTCCAGGTCTCCGATCTCCCCATAGCGCGGTCCCGTACCGGCCACGGCATCGTCGTAGACGATCGCCACGTCCACCGGGTACGCTTCGGCGTCGCCCATCACGACGCGGCCGCCGCGGACAAGCAGATCGTTCGTGATCCCGAGGTTCATCGGCAGCTCGTCGTAGGGAAGCGTGGACGCCGATGCCAGCGAGCCGTCGGCGATCGACCGGAACGCCGCGAGGATCGCGAGCACGTTCAGTCGCCGGAGCTCCTGCTTCTGCGGATCGCCGGGCAGCGCGCCGCTCTCGATCAGCACGGTGCTCGTGCCCCAGCGCTGCATGTTGTCGCCGAACGCGCGCGGCGTGAACGTGTCGTCGTAACGGGCGATCCGACCCGGAATCCGCTCCTGCAGGGCGGCCGCGATCACCCCCGACAGGCGCCGAGCCCGTTGGCGCACCGGGCCCCACGAGCGCGCTTCGTCGGCCGCCGGAGCCAGCAACGCGATGCCCACCAGCTTCCCGTCCGGGCCCGCCGTGCGGGATCCCTGGTCGTGCAGGTTGAACCCGAAGTCGGCGTCGAGCCGGTCGCGCACCGCCTTGAGGATCCGCCCCTCGGGCGTGGCGAGCCGCCGCGCGTCGCGGTTCACGTCCACGCCGAGCGCGTCGTAGCGCATGAAGCGCTCCGCGCCGTCGGGATTGAGCATCGGGATCATCGTGATCGTCAACCGGCTCGCCAGCAGGCCCCTGAGCGCATCGCTCTCGGGAGAGGCCGCCCACCAGTGGGCGATGTCGGCGAGGGACATCGAAGCGGCGGATTCGTCGCCGTGCATCTGGGACCACAGCAGCACGGAGATCGGTCCATGGCCGAGCGTGACCGCGTTGATCGCGCGGCCCTCGACCGATTCGCCGATCCGGTCGATCCGGACCCGGCCGTCCCGGTCGGCCGCGAGGGCGGCTTCCAGCGCCTTCCAGTACTCGTCGTGCGTGAATCGCCGGTCTTCGAGCCCGGGCACGCGATAGGCGTCCGCGACGGCGAGAAGCTGCGTCGCCGACTCGCCCAGGTCGGCCCGTGCGGCCTGGCCGGGCAATCGGCCCGGCGTCAGCCCGAGGATGGCCAGCGCGGCGAGGCCGGCGACGGTGCGGCGCGATCGTGTCATCTCACTCTCCGGTCCACTCGTGATCGTCGTTCGGCGTGATCGTCTCTCGACCCTTCAAGGCCCACAGGTGACCGCGTAGTCGATCGTGGTCGTCCGGCCCGCGCCCACCGCCACCTCTCGCGAAGCGTCGCCCGACAGGCTGCAGCGGGCCGGGATCGCGCTGATCGTGACGGTCCACACGCTCGGCGCCAGCAGGTTCGAGAAGGTCGCTTCCCCGTTCGGTTCGATCTCCATCGTCGGCTTGGGACGGTCGGATTCGAACGGCACGTCCGAAGCCTCGACGACGTAGGGATCGGACGGCAGGAGATCGCCCGTCGTCGTGGTCACGACCGTGATCCGCCCCCGGCGTGCGTCGAAGCCGACCCCTGGATCCTCGGTCGAGCCGCATCCCGGCGCCAGCGACACGGCCGCGAGAGCCAGGATCGGCAGCGCACGGCGTATGTTCCGGAGCATAGAAGTCGGCCGCTGTGTTCGCGCGGCCGGCGGCGAGCCCGCTCAGTTCCGGACGAACAGATATGTCGTGAGGCCCGATTCGGGGAGTGCGACGGTTCCCTCCGCGATGAGCCGGTCGGTCACCGCAGTATAATACAGGTGATACCACCACATGAAGTATTCCTCGAACGTGACTTCAGCGGCGTACGGTGAGGCGGAGTACGCCCGCGTCACCTCCGACCGGTGGGCTTCGAGCAGGGCGATCAGATCGGGCGTCATTTCGTCCGCCATGGCGGACAACGCCTCGTCGTCCCGGTCGTCGAGCACGGGAATCGCAATCTCGCCGTCCCGCATCCAGCCGAGTTTCGCGAGGCCGGAGCGGTCGTTCGCGGACAGGGACGCCACGTCGTTCTGCGCCGCGACGAGGCGCGTCAGCAGCTCCTCCTTGAACGCGGACGCCGATTCGGGGCGGACCGAGAACAGCCGCTCGATGTCGTCGGCGTCCAGCGTCTGGAAGTTGGCCGGATTGTCGGTGCGCCGATTTCCGTATACCCCCACCGTCGCCGAACCGAATCCCCGATACTGGTTCCCGTAGATTCCGAACGCCTCTCGTGGATCGAGAGGCGCTCTCTCCTGGATGGAGTAGTAGTAGCGACTGCCCGCCCGCAGCGGCCGCTCCGCCGCCAGGAACTCCCGCTCTACGGCGTTGATCTGCCAGTTGTCGAGCAGCACGTCGCTCAACACCAGGAGAGAGGCTGCCTCGAAGGGAACGTGCCGAAATCCATCGATCGCCGCGTATCGCCGCCGAATTTCGGGCAGGCGGTTCGTGATGAGGGCGGCGGTCTCGGCCACCAGGGTCTCGGACACCGGCATGTAGCGAGCCACGTCGCCGAGAGACATCACCATGACCGTCGGGACGTACTTGCCGTCCGCCTCCCGCCGCACGAGGGCCGCTTCCACGAGCTCGGCCAGCCGCGCCGCCGCTTCCGCCTCCGACCAACCGAAGTGCGACCGGATGGACGAGGCCGGAATGCCGTCCCGGAGCAGGATGATCAGCTCTCCGCGATGCCGCTCCTGGACGTTGACGGACGGAAAATTCTGACCGGACGAGATCATCTTGTGGTCGTAGGGCCGCCCCAGCAGGAGCTCGATCCGTCGGTCGACGTAATCGGACAGGTCCTGGGCGGGAGCGGGCGCCGCGACCAGGAGCGCGGGCACCACGAGCAACCAGCGAAACGACGTCATGAATCGGCATCCACCTCTGCGAGCAACGGCCTGGCCCGGGGTCGGGCTTCGATCACCACGTCTTCTGGGATCGAGGAAGGCGGCGATTGGTTGGTCTGGTTGATGACCGGGGTGGGGATCGAACCCACGACCTACGGATTAAAAGTCCGTTGCTCTACCAACTGAGCTACCCGGTCTCGCGCTGCGCAGGAAGATGATACACGGCGCGGCGGCTTCGGGCATCCCGGATTCCGTCTGGCCTGCCGGCCAGACGAGCTTCCCGGGTGTCGCCGTGGACGCGAACATGAACATCCGCAGCCGGTAGCTGCCCATTGCCACCCCACTCCAGGTCAGACGCCCGAGCTGGTGAGCCGTGACGCCCGTGTGACGGGGACCGACCAGCTTGCGAGCACGGTTCCGCGCCGAGCGGGGTTCACGTCGCCCGTGTCTTGAGGGGGGACGGGTCGATCCGCCATCTGGTGGCCTGGTGTTCCCCGTTCGCGTGCGGTCCGCCCGGCCGGGAGGAAGAGCCAGAAGCCCCCGGTCCGCACCGTGGCGGCCGGGGGCCTGGAGCTAACGATGCGCGCGCCGGTCGGCGCGCTCGTAGCCGGTCTACGGCATGCCCGGTATGCTCTGGGGCGACTCGCTGATCGACGACGACGCGTCGTTCCCATATTCGAGCAGCACCGTCGTTCCTTCCGAGCCCTCGCTCTTCACGGCGCCGAACGGGACGTCGGGCGACACCCACACCACGTCGGGCAGACCCTGTTGATCGCCCCCGGGACGAACCTTGTAGGTCTCGAAGGAGCCCGCCGGGACCTCGATCGTCTCGGTTCCGAGCAGCTCACCGGTGCCACAGGACTCGGCCAGGTTGTTGACGGACGAGTTCATCTGCCCGCGCATCTGCGACAGCATCGACTCGGGCAGCTTCATGGCCGGCTGGCCCGCCGCCTTCATCACGACGCCGCGAATCTCGTCGGGCTCGAACGGCCAGTTGTCCGCCTGGATCTGGATGATCGCGTTCTGCCCGTTGATCTCTCCGGACATCTCGAACCACTGACCCTCGGCCCCTCCGGCACCCTCGGAAAGCAGCGCGAGCCGCATGTTGCCGTTCGTCTGGCCGCCGGTGATCTCGTACCGGGCCCAGCTCCCGACCGGCTGATTCTTCAGGCTTTCGCAGATCGCGCCCAGGTCCTGCGCCTGCGCCGCAGCCGGCAGGACGCCGAGCAGCAGCACCGCGCCGAGCGCGCCGATGAACTTCCGCATGGATGTAGCTCCTTCGAGAGTCTGCCCGCCGGATCCGGCGGGCGGTTCGTCCGTCACGATGGGATGATAGCCTCGTATCGGGCCTTCGTCACCGTCTCTCGACGGCCTCCAGCGCCTCGAACCCGATCTCGAGCTGGGCGACGGGCTTCCACGTCGCCCTGTGGTGCGGCGAGGGCCCGACGCGCCGCAGCGCCTCGAGGTGGTGCGCCGTGGCGTACCCCTTGTTCGTGTCCCAGCCGTAGTCCGGATAACGGGGATGCAGCCGACGCATCAGGCGGTCGCGTACGACCTTCGCGAGGATCGAGGCACACGCGATCGAAGCGCACCGTCGGTCTCCGTCCACGATGGCGGTGTGCTCGCCGACGCCTGCCAGGGGGAGGCCGTCGACCAGCAGACGCTCCGGCTCGACGGTCAGGCGCGCGAGGGCCCGACGCATCGCCAGCGCGGTCGCGCCCCGAATGTTGAGACGCTCGATCTCCCGAGGGGACGCCGCCGCCACCGCCCAGTCCAGCACCGTGGCCCGGATCACCTCCACGGCCGCCTCGCGCTCTTCGGGCCCCAGCAGCTTGCTGTCGGTGACCCCTTCGATCGGCCCGGAGTCCCGCTCCAGGACGACTGCGCCGGCGACCACGGGTCCCGCCAGCGGACCGCAGCCCACCTCGTCCAGCCCCACCACGTAGCGAAGCCCGCAGCCCCAGGCTTCGCGTTCGAAGTCGATGGGGGCGGTGCGGGCTTCGCGGGCCTCGTCCGGCTCCGTAGGTGCGCGAGTCACGGCGCGGCTCAAGCCTCCGTCTTCTGCGCCTCCGCCTCGCTCGCGACCATCTCGCCGGGATCGGCGTCGGCCGCCGTCTCGTCGACCTCGTCGGCGGACACTTCGGCCTCGCGGGCCTCCACCTCGGCGGCGGCTTCCGCCACGGCCTCGGGCGTGAGGGACGAGTCCTCCCACCAGCGACGCTCCCGCACGCGGGCGCGCTTGCCCCGCCGGGCCCGCAGATAGTAGAGCTTGGCCCGCCGGACGTGTCCGCGGCGCACCACCTCGATTCCCGCGATGCTCGGCGAATGGACCGGGAAGATGCGCTCTACGCCCACGCCGCCCGACACCTTGCGGACCATGAAGGTCTCGTTGAGGCCTGCGCCGCGGCGAGCGATACAGATTCCCTCGAACGCCTGGATCCTCTCCTTGGCGCCTTCGACGACACGCACGGCCACGCGCACCGTGTCTCCGGGCGCGAAGGCCGGGAGATCGGCCCGCAGCTGCTTCCGCTCGATTTCTGCGATTCTGGGATCCACTGTACCCGCTCCTTCCGTGGCCGCGTCCGCGGCCGGTCCTCGATATGTCCGAATCTAACCTTGTCGTCGCTTCGTTCCTACTGCCCGGGCGCCGCCGCTCCGTCCGACGGGTCCCGCCACAGCTCCGGCCGACGCTCGCGGGTGATCCGCTCCGCCTGCGCGCGCCGCCACGCCTCCACCTTCGCGTGGTCGCCCGACCGCAACACCTCGGGCACTTCCAGGCCCCGGTACTCGGCCGGTCTCGTATACTCGGGCGGCCCCAGCCATCCGTCGTAAAACGAATCGCCGGCCGCCGACTCGTGGTCGCCGAGCGCGCCCGGCAGCAGCCGCACGACCGCGTCGATCACGACGAGCGCCGCCGGCTCGCCGCCGGACAGCACGTAGTCTCCGATCGACAGCTCCTCGGTGGCCAGCGCATCCGCCACCCGTTCGTCGATTCCCTTGTAGTGGCCGCACAGGAGCGTCAGCTCCTCGGCCACCGCATACCGCACCGCCGTGTCATGGTCGAACCGCCGACCTCTGGGACTCAGCAGCACGACCGGCCCGGCCGGCTTCAGCTCGTCCAGCGCCTCGAAGAACGGCTCCGGCTTCATCACCATCCCGGCACCACCGCCGTACGGTGCGTCGTCCACCGTGCGGTGTCGATCGTGCGTGTAATGGCGCAGATCGACCACGCGGTACGAGGCCAGCTCTGCGTCTGCGGCCCGTCCGACGATGCTCGTCCGCAGCGGGTCCGCGAAGAACTCCGGGAAGATCGTCACGACGTTGATCTTCACGGTCACAGCTCCAGCAGTCCCGCGGGCATCGCGACCTCGATCGTACGACTCTCGCGGTCGATGCGGCGGACCGTCTCGCGGCGCAACGGCAGCAGTCGTTCCCGCCCTTCGACCCTCACCGACGCCAACAGCTGGCCGGCCGTGTCGTACACCTCGCGGATCGCTCCGAGGCTGCCGTGCGCCTCGTCCACCACTTCGAGTCCGACCAGCTCGTGGAGGAAGTACTCTCCCTCCGCCAGCGGCCGAAGCTCTTCCCGGTCGACGAGCAGCTCGGCGCCGAGCAACGTCTCCGCCCCGCCACGGTCCGCCACCTCGCGAAACTGCAGCAGGTATCCGCCCCTGTGCGGCCGACTCGCGACCAGGGTGAGCTGCCGATAACGGATCGGCTCGCCCGTCGGCCCTCGCACGTCGAAACGGCGGTCGGCGCAGAACACGTCCGCGCCGTCGTCCGTCTCGGCCTGCACGAGCACTTCACCCGCCAGTCCATGGGCCCGCCGCACGCGGGCCACCGTCAAACCGTCCATGACCTCCGTCGCCCCGGGCGGCGACGCTTACTTCTCGTCTTCGGCTTCGTCCGCGTCGTCGTCCGCTTCGTCCGCTTCGTCGTCCGCCTCGTCGGCCTCCTCCGCCTCCTCCGCCGCCGCTTCGGGAGCCTCGTCCGCCTCGTCCGCGGGGGCCTCGGCGGTCTCGTCCTCGACCGCGGCTTCCGCCTCCGCTTCGACGGCCTCTTCGGCGTCCTCCGACTCCTCGGCCTCCGCTTCCGCCGCGGCTTCGGCTTCGGCCGCGGCTTCCGCTTCCGCCGCCGCCTTCTCCGCCGCCGCCTTCTCGGCGGCCGCCTGGCGAGCGGCTGCCTCGGCCGCGGCCTTCTCTTCCGCGCGCCGCTGGGCCGCGAGCTTCTCGCCTGCTTCGGCGGCCTTCGCCCGGCCCGACGTCTTCGGATCGAGGCCGAGCTTCACCACCGCCTGTTCGGCGGCGATCGCCTCGGCGGTCTCTCCGGCGACGAACTTCTCCCACACGCCGGTCCGCTTGAAGATCGACACGACCGTGTCGGTCGGGACGGCGCCCTCGTGCAGCCAGGTCAGGGCCGCCGCCGTGTCGAGCTTGACCAGCGAGGGCTGGGTGCGCGGGTTGTAGGTGCCCAGCGTCTCCAGCGCGGGACCGCTGTTCGCCTCGGCCTTGTCGGTCACCACGATGCGGAAGGACGCCTGCTTCTTCCGGCCCACCCGCTGCAATCGAATTCTCGTCGGCATTACGTATCCGTTCCCCTGTTATCGAAGCAGCGAGCCGAGTCCGCCGCCGGCCGCGAGCCGGGGCGCGAGCTTGCCCATCTGCTTCATCATCTTCCGCATTTCCTTGAACTGCTTGAGCAGCCGATTCACTTCCGACACCGGCCGCCCCGATCCCCGCGCGATGCGGGCGCGGCGCGATCCGTTGAGGATCTGCGGCCGTCGGCGCTCTTCCGGCGTCATGGAAAGCACGATCGCCTCCATGTGGCGGATCCGCTTCGGATCCACCTCCACTCCGTCCAGCATCTTCGGCTTCACGCCGGGAATCATCTTCAGCATGTTCTCCAGCGGACCCATCTTCTGGATCTG
Organism: Gemmatimonadales bacterium; assembly: GCA_050114915.1. Classification (GTDB taxonomy): domain Bacteria; phylum Gemmatimonadota; class Gemmatimonadetes; order Palauibacterales; family Palauibacteraceae; genus JARFPW01. The sequence continues at coordinate 13,284 of JASFRN010000066.1, forward strand.
CGAGATCGCCGCGAGGAAATCCTCGAGGTCGAACTCGCCGCCGCCCAGCACCTTCTTCTCGAGCCGCTCCGACGTCTCGACGTCGATCGTCTGCTGCGCCTTCTCGACCAGCCCGACGATGTCGCCCATCTGCAGGATCCGGCCGGCCATCCGCTCCGCGTCGAACGCGGTCAGGTCCTCCGGCCGCTCGCCGGTCCCGACGAACTTCACCGGCACGCCGAGCACTCCGTGAATCGACAGGGCCGCGCCGCCGCGGGCGTCGCCGTCCATCTTCGTCAGCACGACGCCGTCGATCCCGACCGCCTCGTGGAAGCCTTCGGCGATCCGCACGGCTTCCTGGCCGGTCATCCCGTCTGCGACGAACAGCACCTCGTCGGCGCCGGTGGCCGCCTTGAGCTCCGTGATCTCGGCCATCAGGGCCTCGTCGGCCTGCAGCCGCCCGGCGGTGTCGAGGATCACGTGCGTCCGGCCCTCGCGCCGCGCCGCATCGATCGCCTCCTCGGCCACCTTCACGACGTCCGCCGTGTCCGGGCGGTGCACGACCGGCACCTCGATCTGTTCCGCCAGCGTCACGAGCTGCTCGCCCGCCGCGGGCCGGTACGGATCGCAGGCGACCAGCGTCGGCCGCTTGCCGCCGCGCTTCAGCCGCAAGGCGAGCTTCGCGGCCGACGTCGTCTTCCCCGAGCCCTGCAGCCCGACCAGCATGATCACGGTGGGCGGCACGGCCGACGTCGCCAGGTCGGCGCCTCCCGCGCCTCCGAGCACGTCGACGAGCTCGTCGTGTACGATCTTGACGATCTGGTCGCCGGGACGGATCGACTCCAGCACGTTCTCGCCCAGCGCCCGCTCTTCGACCCGCTGCAGGAAGCCCTTCGCGACCTGGAAGTTCACGTCGGCTTCC
>JASFRN010000067.1:0-14174 GCA_050114915.1 Gemmatimonadales bacterium
CGGGCTGGACGAGCTGCTGGCGCTCGATGAGGCGCTCACCCGGCTGGAGGCCATCGACCAACGACAGTGTCGGGTCGTGGAGTGCCGCTACTTCATGGGCCTCACCGTCGCCGAGACGGCCGCCACGCTCGGGGTGTCGCCCGGCACCGTGAAACGCGACTGGCGACAGGCGCGGGCGTGGCTGGCGGATGCGCTGAGCGACCGGCCCGTGCCCTGATCAGCCGCGATCGCGCGCGATCGACGCAACGCCGACGGCGAAGAACGCGGCGGCGGCGATCAGGGTCAGGGGGCGTCGTGGCTCGGAGATCAGGCCCGCGACGAGGAACGCGGCGCCTCCGAGGAACCAGAGAATCGCGGTCTTCCTGCCACTCATGGGGTGCCTCCTCCCGGGGTCATGCGTCGGCCGGCGGGTCGGCGCCGACCGCGGCGTAGTAGGCGGCGATCCGTTCGCGGGCGCCGGGGAGCGTATATACGTCCGGGGCCCGCGACTCGATGACCGCGGCGATCACGCGCGCCACCTCTTCCGGACTCTGCGAGTTGGGCAGCTGGCGGGAGTCCGGCCCCCCGTGCATCGCGTTGAGGCCGAACTCCGTCCGCACGACGCCCGGCGAGACGAGAGAGACGGCGATGCCCGGATCGGACTCCGCCAGCTCGTCGCGGAAGGTGGCCGTGAGGGCGTTGAGAAAGTGCTTCGCCCCGCAGTACGCGGATCGGAAGGTGGCGAACGGCACGCGGCCGAGCAGCGAAGAGACGTTGATGACGTGCCCCGAGCCACGCTCCCTGAAGTGCGGCAGGATCTCCTGCATTCCGTACAGGGCGGTCATCACGTTCGTCCGCATCACGGCGTCGACGTCCGCATCGGTGAGCTCGGACGGGTTCCGAGAGATGCCGCGGCCCACGTTGTTGATCCACACGTCGACATGACCGAAGCGGTCGAGAGCCGCGTCCGCGACCTGCCTGGCGTTCGCGCGATCCGTGAGGTCGGCGGGCACGGCGAGCGCGGCGTCACCGCACGTCGTCGCTACCTGTCTCAGCTTCTCCTCCCGTCGCGCCGTGAGCACGACGGACATTCCCCGGCTCGCCAGCAATTCGGCGGTGGCGGCTCCGATGCCGGAGCTGGCCCCGGTGATCACTACGACCTTCGGGTCACTCATGACGACTCCCTCGACACCCGGTGTCTTGTCGAACAGGCAGGTCCCGCTGTCTAATGCATCTGCTCAGCGGTGAGCGTACCACACGGGAGGGAGTATGTCGACGGATTCGATTCGGGAGACGGTGGGCTTCCTCGGAGTGATCGCGTCGTTGTTGTTCGTCGGGCTGCAGATCCGCCAGACCAACGTCATCGCCCGCGCCCAGACCCGGCAGGAGCTGACCGACCAGTATCGCGAGTACTGGATGGCTCTCGCCCTCGACCCGGAGCTGGAGGAGGTGCGCAGCCCCGCGCTGGCGGGAGACGACACCCGGGCGTCGATCCTGCAGTGGGTGCGTCTCCGTCTGCTGGAGAACGTCTATCTCCAGTTCCGCGAGGGCGTCATCGACGAGACCGTGTTACTCGGCTACGGATGGTCGGGAGACCCAGAGTTCCAGTCCCCCGAGTTCGTGGCCTGGTGGCAGCCGCGGCGCGGCCGGTTCCGCCCGGACTTCGTGCGTGAGTTCGAACGGCGGCAGGGGATCGCCGGTCCCTGAAGCGGGATCCGTGACACCGGGTCAGTCCCCGGCCATCACCGCCTTCACATCGTCGAGCCCCAGGGCGTTGCCCCCGATGCCCCAGTTCCCGCTCGGCACCTCGCTCACGACGACCCAGGTGAACTCGCGGAGCTTCTCGCTCGTGGTCCGTGCGACCACGTTCGTGATGCCGGCGATGATCTCTTCCGTCTGCTCTTCCGACAGTTCGTCCTCGAAGACCTTCACTTCTACGAACGGCACGACTCCGTCCTTCCCGGTGGAATCCTCGGCGCCAGGGCGATCACCATGCAGGGTTCGGTGGAGCGGCGCTGGACGGCAAGCCGCAAGTTAAAGGCACTCGGCCTATAACATGTATGAGATCACATATGATAACATGTTGATTGGCAATAGTATGCCATGACAGTAACAGGTCCGCGTCGTTTACCGTTCTTCCGCACCCAGCAGTGCCAGCACCGAGTCAATCTGCGTGCCGAGCTCGCGCAGACCCCCCGTCGCCTGCCGGTGGTAGTCTAGATTCACGCCGAGCGAGCTCACGACCGCTCGCTCGTGGATCAAGGGCTGTATGGTCCCCGGCATGCTGTCCGAGGTTTCCCGGACGACCCGGCCGACGACGGCCCGGCGCAGGTCCTGCACCCGGGCCAGGTCGACGCGCGCACCCAGCAGCGGGATCAGCTGCGTCTGCACGTGGCGCACGACGCTCTCCTCGTCCTCGCGCACGTCCGCGACCAGTCCGGGCCACCGCGCGAGAAGCGAGATCAGCCGTGGCTCTCGGAGACGCGAGAGGTCGCCCGAGGCGAGAAGCGCTTCGAGGGTTCCGAGCGTCGGGTCGTAGGTCGGCATCACCAGGACTCCGGCGAGCACGGAATCGGGGACCGGAACGGCGGCGCCCGCCGGCGCACTCTCGAGCGTCTCGATCACGATCCCCGTCCGGTCGGCGATCATCTCGTGGATGCGGATCCACTGCTCGAGCTGAACGCGGCTTTCGGTGAACTCCTGCCGGAGGGACTGGAGCTCGGACTGTCGCCACTCGGCCTCGGTGCGCCCGTCCCACCACGCGTCGAGGGTGAAGGCGATGAGGATCCCCGCCACGACGACGACGAGCTCTCGCAGATTCCTGCCGAAGCCTCTCATCGATCCCATCTACATCGCCAGCGCCATGCCGACCAGGCCGACGGCCATCACGAGCAGCATGCCGGGTATCGCGAACTTCAACCAGCGTGCGAACGGCACCCGCGCCGCCAGCAGCATGGCGAGCAGGGCGCCGTTGGTCGGCGTTACGACGTCCATCATCACTCCGCCCGTCTGGTAGGCGAGCACCGCCACATTCCGCGGGATGCCGAGCAGGTCCGCCGTGGGGGCGAAGATCGGCATGGTCAGCACGGCCTGCCCGCTGTTGGACGGCACGGGCACGTGGAGGAGCGCGTGGATCGGGACCATCAGCCCGGCCGCGACGAGGCTGGGGATGCGGGCGAGCGGGGCGGACAGCCCGTACACGATCGTGTCTATCACGTTGCCCTGGGTCAGGACGACCGAGATCGACCGGGCGACGCCGATGACGAGCGCGGCGGCCAGCAGGGCCTCCATACCCTTGAGCAGGCGCTCGGTGGTGCCCCCGAGGCCGTACCCGGCGAGAAGACCGATGGTGTACCCGGCGAAGATGAACAGGGCCGAGAGCTCGTTGAATCCCCAGTCCAACTTCAGGATGCCGTAAACGTAGATCGCGAACGGCACGAGGGCCACGACGAGCATGAGGACGTCACGCCCCGTCGCCGGATCGTGATCGACCTCGTCGACGACCGGTACGACGTCGTCGTTCTTCGCCTGGCTGATCGTCCACCAGGTCCAGACGGCGACGGCCGCCACCAGGATGCCCACCCGCAGCCCGAGCGTGGTTTGCGGCGGGAGCTCGGCATAGCGCAGCGCGATCGCCGTCGCGAACGGGTTCGTCGGCCCGAACGCGGCGCCGACCGTGGCCGCTCCCACGCTCATCGCCAGGGCCGTGACGGCGCCGAACCCGACCCGGCGGCTCAGCAGCAGCAGGACGGGCACTAGCGCGATGATCTCTTCATACGTGTTCTCGGCCGCCCCAAGGATCGCGAACAGCAGACACACGAGCGCGATGACGACCGAAGGGTGTCGAACCCGGTCGACGAGCACCCCGACCAGTCGCGCCAGCGCCCCGGTCTGGTCGAGCAGCACGAAGGCGCTGCCGACGAACAGGACGAGCACGATGATGTCCGCGCCGTCGATGAAGCCCTGCGGCACCGCCATCAGCGCCTGGAACGGTCCGACGGGCGCGGCCTCGACCGAATGGTAGGTGCCCGCCACGACGACCGACGCCCCCGTGTCGGGATTGACCGCGCGGTCGAACTGGCCGGCCGGGAGGGCCCACGTCAGCACCGCGGCCACCGCGACGCCGCCGAGCAGGAGGAGGAACGGATGCGGCAGACGGAGACGGCTGAGAGCGCTCATCGTGGCTCGCTGTAGGAAGTTGTGGAAACGACCGCGTAGGAACGTACGGGCGCCGGGTCGAGCGCGTCGAGCGCCGCGGCCTCAGTCGTCGGCATCGGCCTGGGACCGGAACGAGCGGATCGTGAACCACACCGACACCGCGAGCATCCCGAGACCGATCAAGAGCGACCGGACGTCGGCGACCCCGTCGTCGTAGTAGTCGTAGAGATAGAGAGCCGTCTGCAGGCCCGAGACGAAGCCGAGGGCCAGGATCACGAGGCCGCGTGCCACGGACGGCGCCGGCGACCTGCTCATCGGATCCCGGTATCGAAGTGCAGCTCCACGGTAGTGACGCCAGCTCCCAAGGTGACGTCTCGCTCCTGGCTCGCGGGGCCGAGGATCGGCGCGTCGGCGTCCGGTACCACGACGTAGTCTCCCGGTGCCGCGGCGACGGAGAACCGACCCTCGGCATCCGACTCGAAGCGGGTCACGAGGAAGCCGTTCCGGCGCAGGGTGAATCCCGCGGCGAACGGTTCTTCGCACGGATCGTCCACCAGGCAGATGGGCTGCGTCGGTCCTCGCAGCACGATGCCCTCGAGCCGCGTGGCCGGGTCCGTGGGAGTGTCCGTTCCGCAGCCGGCCAGGGGGAGAGTCAGAACGCTCACGAGCACGCCGGCCAACCCCTGAAGGAGCGGGCGCATCCGAAGGCGATGGCCTGGCCTCACGAGGCTTTCGCCCCGCTCGGTACGCCAACCATGGGGCGCGTCCCGACGACGAGGCCGTACCCCAGCGCGTCGTTCGCGAACACCCGTTCCGATCGGAGGACGCGCATCAACCCGCCCGGTCCCCAGCGGCGCAGAACCTGGAACGCCAGCACAATCTGCCCCCAAAGGCCCAGCCGGCGGTGCGAGTCCCGCAGCCATGTCGACTTCGCCTGCGATTCGTCGATCGCCTGCAGGTCGACGAGTCCGGCGTCGAGGAATTGGCGGCGCCATCCCTCGAGCGTCTCCGGACGCTCGCCTTCGAGCTCGGCGAGGGCGTGCTTCACCCGCCCGGGGGCGTCGGGTCGCCAGCAGAGGTCGTGCATGCCAACGTGGCCCCCAAGGCGAACCACCCGGACCATCTCCGCCAGCACCCGCTGTTTGTCGAGCAGGCAGAGCGTGCACTCGCACAGGACGACGTCGAACGACTCGTCGGGGAAGGGAAGCCGGGCGGCGTCCGCGCGGGTGAAGCCGATGTCCAGCCCGCGTGCCCGGGCCCGATCGCGTCCGCGCCGGATCATCTCCGTGGAGCTGTCGACGCCCTCGACGCGCGCGCCGAACTCGGAGGCCAGGAAGCACGCGGTCTCGCCCGTGCCGCTGGCGACGTCGAGCACATCGGCACCGGCCCTCACACCGCACAGCTCGGCGAGCCGGCGCGTCAGCTCGAGTCCGCCGGGGTGCAGGCTGTCGAGCTGCAGGAGGCCGGCTTCCACCAGCCCTTCGAGCGAGGCGGTGCCGTCCGGCGGCTGCGTCACCCCGGCGTCATGGAGACGGCGCCTCGACGAACTGGTTGGCGGTCGGGCCCTCGCCCGACTCCTGGTACTCCACCTCGCCGTCCCGCGCCCACACGAAGTGCGGCGTGCCGGCCGGCGTGACGAAGACGGCGCCCGCCGGGATGGACCGCACGGCCGTCGTGTCGAAGGTGCGCCCGAAGCCCACGTACAGCGTGCCAGAGAGCACCTGTGTGAACCGCGAATCGGGGTGCGTGTGCGGCGGGAGCCTCGTGTCGGGCGCCAGCCTGACCCGGAGCAGGTAGAGCGAGCTGTCGGCGCCCGTCCCGACCAGCCACTTCGATTCCAGGCCCGGAACCTGGGGAATCGCTTCGAAGGGTACCGTGTCGGGAAGGACAGGCTTCGGGCCGGTCTCCTGGGCCACGGCGGATCCGGCCGTGACGGCGATGGCGGATAGCAGCAGCCAGGCAGCGCGCATCAGTAGGGCAGCTCCGATAGTTCGACGTTGACGAAGTCGGGTTCCGGGTCCGACTCGAACCTGACCGCTTCTATCACCTCGCGGCCCTCGAGGAGAGCCCTCGCCGCGCGGTGCATCCCGTCCATGATGCGGCCGTCCGCCGACAGGATGATCGGGTAGGACAGGTCCGCCTCGCGGACCAGGCGCATGTGCTCGACCAGCTCCCGGGTCGTCATGTGCGGCTGCCCGGAGTCACGCCAGTAGGCCTCGTCCAGCTCGACGATGTCGGAAAGAGGCACGCGGATTCGCGGCAACTCGCGGGTGAGCTCGACCAGGCGGTCACAGTCCCACACGAGCCTGTCTCCGCCTACACGCCGGGAGTGATATTGCTTGCGCACGTCTCGAAGATCGCGCGCTCAGTCCCCCGTAGCCAGTTGCCGCCCGGCCGTGGCATTCCGGAACAGCAGCCCCGAGCCCACGAACAGGACGACGAAGAAGCCGTTGATCCCGAGGATCTCGACCGGGGTGTTGAACGCGGGTACGATGCCCATGATCAGCGTCGCGACGGCGATGGAGGCCTGCGTCAGGGCGGTGACGAACATCGCGATCGCCATCCCGCCGGGGCGGAACCGGGCCAGGAATGCGCCCACGACGCCGACGGCGGGCACCAGGGCGAGCCAGAGATCGGCCTCGCTGTCCGTGATCCCCACGGCCCCGTTGCTCCACAGGAGGAGAAAACCGGTCGCGAGGGCGATGCCGGCTCCCGCCCGATACGCGGCATCGCCCGTCTTGCGGACGACCAGCTCGGACGGTACGGCTACCGCCAGGATCAGCAGGGCAGCGAACGCGAAGTCGCCGGCCGTCCAGTTGACTTCGTCGGTGAACTGCATGGCCACCAGGGGCAGCAACAGGATGAGCGCCGCGGCCGACCAGCCCACGACCCTCCAGGGAATGCGGCCCTCGTCCGACCTCGCGATCTCCGTCATGATTTCTGCCTCCGGGATGTATGTGCGGTACCGTACCGAGCGTTGCAAGACGATCGCAAGGTACTTTATAACACAAAGTGAAGCAACCCGGCCGGCGGCCGGGATACCCGATATGACGCCTCAACTCATGACGACCAGGAGCATCGCGGTCGAGAGAATCGCCAGCCCCGTCCGCCATCGGTTCCATCGATTCCAGGGCGGCTCGAAGCGCTCGCGCGCCGCACGGCAGGCCGCATCGTCCGAGCCCTCGGCGTCGAACGCCTGGAGCTGGTTGTTCAGCGGGACGTTCCGGATGAACGTCGGGAGCTGAACGCCGAGCAAGTAGACGGCGCCGGCCGCGACGAGCAGGGCCAGGTCGGCCCCCTGGAGTTCCCCCACGCCGAGGACGAGCGCGGCGACGAGGGCGACGACGGAGCCCAGCCACACAAGGCCGAACAACGGCTGACCACTCTGGATGACCCCATCGATCGTCTGAAATCCGCGGATGAACGCGCGGTCCGGCAGGCGGCCGAGGCCGGGCATGACCACGACGGCGAAGGCGAACAGAAAGCCCCCGACGAGGGAGCAGAGCAGGGTGCCGGCGAGGATCACGATCTGCGTGGACGTCGTCATGCTGCGTTCTCCGGTTTCTGGCCCAGGGCTTCGCCGATGGAGGCGACGAGGGCGTCCAGTCGCTCGCGCGTGCGCCTGGACGTGATCGCCCAGGTAGTCCTGGCCCCGGCGAGCCCCGCCGCGACCCCGGAACCGAGTATGGCCGCTCCGGCGGCGAACGACCCCGGATCGAGAATCGCGCCGGCGATGCTGGCCGCCACGACGCCGCCGGTGAGGTTGAGGAACGTGGTCAGCAGGAGGCCGCCCTGGCGATCGACCCCGAGCCGGACGCGGGTTCCTCCGCCTTCCGAGGTCGCCGAAACGAAGGTGCGGCTGGGTTCGCCCCGCGAGCTCCAGGAGAGGGCGGCCGCGCCGGACTCTCCGTCGCCGTGCTGACCGTACGCGTCCCGGAGGGCCGCGAGCAGGCGTGACGCCCGTTCTTCGGTGAACTCGCCGGCGACCCGGAAGTCACGGCGATGCCGGACGGCGCCGCCGATCACTCGCTCGAAGCCCGAGGGACCGGAGTCCGCCGGCACCAGCCTCGCGGCCTGCTCGACCAGGGCCGGGTCGATGCCGACGTCGGCCGCGATCGCCTTGATCTCCCGGAGGCTGAAGCCGGGTTCGGATCCGATGGATTCCCCCGGCCTGGACGCGAGCTCGGCAGCCTTCCGCAGGATGAGAGCGAACTCTCGCTCCGAGTACCTGGCGGCGTCCGTCGGGGCGGGACGATTCGTCTGGTCAGAATCAGGCATCGGCGCCCGTCTCAGCTTTCGGAGCCGGGCGCGGGGAGCAGGCCGAGCTGTGCCATCGCCGCGAGATTGTCCCAGCCGATCCAGGTCTCCGCGATCCGATCGCCCTCGATCCGGTGGAAGACGAAGTTCATGATCTCGATCGTCTTTCCCGTCGCGGCCATTTCGCCCATTGGACCTAGCTGTGTTCCGGTGCCTCGCGTCACACAGGCGACGTAAGGCCCTTCCGCGATCAAGAGCTCGATCTCTTCGTGCCAGTCCGGAAATATGGCGAACTGACTTCGCAAGAACTCGAGCATCTGGTCGACGCCGCGAATCTCCGGCATCTCGGTGGTCGCCTGGCTGTGCCGGGCGTAGTCAGAGCCGAGGACCTGGCGGAAGACGTCGAGATCGGCCTGGTTCACCCCGGCTTCGATGGCGTGACGGACGAGTTGCTTGTTCGCTTCGAGCGCGCTCATGTCACGCACCTCCTCACGGAAATCGAATCTCGCGCGGCCACTTCGGAGCGGCAGGGATTCACGGCACTCGTGCGCTCCCCCAGTAGTTGAAGCTCGCGGGCCGCCATCCCGGAATGTACATCGTCGCCAGTTCCTCGATCGCGAAGCCGCCACGGTGGAGGAGCGCGGGAATGTCGCGGTCGAGTCGGCACCCGCCTCCGAGACGGCTCCAGATCGGATTGAGGCGGTTCTGCCAGCGCCGTACACCGGGGTCCGGGGCGAGTCCGTGCTCGCAGAACAGGAGCCGTCCGCCCGGTTTCAGGACGCGGGCCATCTCTCGCAACGCGGCGTCGCCGTCGTCGATCGTGCAAAGCGTGTAAGTGAGCAGCACCGTGTCGAAGCTGGCGTCGTCCAGCGGGATTTCCTCGGCCCCGGCCGTCACGAACTCGACCTCGAACGGGGCCCGTCTCGCCGCCTCGCCGGCGATCCGGGTAATCTCCCGTGACGGGTCGAGACCGTACACCTTCGACACCGTGTCGGGATCGTAGAACGACAGGTTCAGGCCGGAACCGATCCCGACTTCCAGCACCCGGCCCGTCGCCAGCGGCACGACCTTTCGTCGTTGCCGCATGGCGGGCCGGGAACTGCACGTGAAGTGCACGACCCGCGGGAGGAGGTACTTTTCGTAGAGTCCCATAATCCGTCTTCCGGCTCTTCCCTCACGCCCGGAATGCGATCCGGGGCGTCGTCAGACGGTGCGGAGCAACTCGCGGTGGCCGGTCATGTACAGGTCGGTGTATCCCTTCATCGCGGCTCGCCAGGTCTCGTTCGTGGCATACTCTTCGAGCTGCCGCTCGAACTCCGCGGCGTCGGCGGCTTCGTACTCGAGCACGACTCGATTCGATCCGCCGGTCAGGTCGGTGAGGATGCGGTAATTGGGCAGGCCGGCGATCCCCGCCGCGTTCTTCAGCTGGGCCGCGAGCTTGCTGGCGTTGCCCGGCTTCGCGACGAACACGTTGCGTACGACAATCATGATGCCTCCAGGGGAAGGTGAGTACTCGGAGGGTAGTCGGTCGCCCTCACGGAGCGCCAGTCGCTGCGTCCCGCCCCGCCGGTCGGCAGCGCCTCCACTGCAGCGTCCGCATGATCGGAGTCCCGTCCGCCGCCGTCGTCGGCAGCCGCAGGGCCAGCAGGTCACCCGTGACTTCCATTCTTCGGGTAACGACGAGTCCGACGTTGTCCGGCGCCAGGGCACCGTCCAGCGTCTGTGTGACGGTATGGGTCTCTTCGTCCACCGTGTAGCGACCGAAGTAGGCGTCGTAGCCGCCGACGGCCCTCGTGTTGTTGACCCCGCTGCGCGCCGCGTCGGGACCGGGCGCGTTCTCGTCGGCACGATCGCGTTTCATGAACTGCGCGCTGAAGCGTCCGGAAGCGTCGTAGACGAGCAGGCCCACCGGCTCGGCACCGAGGCCCGGATCCACCGTCAGCTCCCCGGATTCGGTGCGGTCTTCACGCAGGACGAGCTCCCAGCAGCCTTGCAGGGCCATCGCGTATGCGCCGGCTGACTCGTGGACGGTAGACACGGAGTTCACGCCTCCTGGTGAGTTGGTGGAAGCTTGCCGGACGTCGTCGCGCGGCTTAAAGCAAGTCCAGCCGCAGGAGGCTTTCCGCGGTCGCCACGAGGGCATCCTCCGGCGGCCGCGGATCCCAGCCGAGTCGGCTGCGCGCCTTGTCGTTCGACATCTGCCGATGCTGCCCGAGCTCCGGCGTGATCGCCCCGAGCTCGGAGTCGAAGATGGCCACCAGCCGAACGAGCCAGTTCGGAAGTTGACGTGTCGGGGCCCGCTTCGCGGCGTCGCCGAGTCGGTCGCGCAGCGTCCTCGACATGTCGAGGATCGACATCGAACGCCCCGAGACCGCGAGGAAGCGCTCACCGCGAGCCGCGGGATCGGTCATGGCGCGCACGTGGAGGTCGACCACGTCCCGCACGTCGACCACCCCGAACGACAGTTTCGGGCAGCCGGGCACGGAACCGTCGAGCAACCGCTGGACCAGGAGGATCGAGGTCGAGTAGTCCGGCCCGAGCACCGGCCCGAACACGCCGACCGGGTTCACGACCGACAGCTCCAGGTCGCCGCCCTCCTCGTCGACGAACGTCCAGGCCGCGCGCTCCGCCAGCGTCTTCGACTTCACGTACGCGCTGACGCCTCGACCTTCGAGGTCGGTCCAGCTCGTCTCGTCGTACGGTTCGGCGCGCGGGGGATGCCCGTACCCCACGGCCGCGAACGACGACGTGAGCACGACGCGCCGGACGCCCGCGTCCTTCGCCGCGCGCAGGACCCGGAGCGCGCCCTCCCGGGCGGGTACGATGAGCTCGTTCTCGTCGGTGGGTTGTGCGGCGGGGAAGGGGGAGGCGATGTGCAGCACGTAGTCGCAGCCCCGTACCGCCTCGTTCCAGCCCGCGTCCTCCAGCAAATCGGCGGTGAAGAACGCCAGGCGGCCGCCCGGCTCCACCCCACCGGTCGCGAGCAACGCGCGGACCTTCTCTTCGCTGGACGGACTTCGCACGGTCGTGCGGACGTCGTGGCCCGCCTCGAGCAGCTGCAGCAGCGCGTGACTGCCGATGAAGCCGGAGCCGCCGGTGACGAGAACTCTGGCCATGTCTTCCTTCCCGTGTTCGGCGATCGCTACGGCGTCTCTTCCACTTCGTGCGGCGTCGGATATGCCGGGGTCGGGTACGTGCCGATCTGGTCCGCCGTATACGCGCTGGCCCAGGCGTCGGGCGGGGCGTCGCTGTCCTTGACGTGATTCGAGACGGGCTTCAACCCGTGCTTCAGGTACGAGGCGATCGCCCACAGATCGGCGTCGGACATGTGCCGCCAGAACTGCCAGGGCATGGTGACCGCCAGGTAGGTCGGGTGTTCGGGAAAGTTGCCCTCACCCGGCGTGCTGGAGGTGATCTCGACGTCCGGCGTCGCGCGCGGGCTCAGTCCGTACCGGAGGGCGTTGAAGATCTGCCGCTCGGAGTAGCTACCCGTTCCGGTCTCGCTGTCGGGCGTGAGATTGCGTGGCCAGGTGTGCAGGCAGGGCGACGAAGGGTCGTCCCCGCATGGACCGACCGGGAATCCCTGCTCCGGCCGCACTGCGCCGACCATCCACTCGTCTGAGGCCGGATTCGCGACGCCGCCGTGGCAGTCGCCGCAGGCGTGATCCAGGACCAGCAGGCGGCCGTGCTTCACCTGGTCGAGGTCGACGTCGTTTGGCGGCATCGTCTCGCGGGCGGTCGGGAAGGGAGGGGCGGGATAGGTGCCCAGCGACGGATCCCCGACCGCCGCCGCCCAGAAGTCGGGCGGGCCCTCGCTGTCGGGCACGCGATTGTGAACCGGCTTCACGCCGCGCTTGAGATAGGCGACGATGGCCCACAGGTCCTCGTCCGGCATGTGCCTCCAGGCCGGCCACGGCATGGGAGGCGCCAGGTACTTGGGATTCGCGGGGAAGTTCCCTTCGCCCGGGGTGCTCGACGTGATCTCGACGTCGGGCGTCTCGCCGGGGCGGAGGCCATACCGCAGGGCGTTGAACAGCTGCCGCTCGCTGAAGCGTCCCAGCCCGGTCGTGTTGTCGGGGGTCAGGTTCCGCGCGTAGGTGTGAAAATCGCCGATCTGGAAGTCGTAGAGGCCGGGGGGCGCCTCCTCCGTCCAGCCCGCCAGCCAGCCGTCGAACGACGGATCGGCCCCGCCGTGGCAGCCTCCGCACGCATGCTCCATGACGAGCGAACGTCCCTTCGCCACCAGCGCGTCCTGGGCCGCGATACTCACCCGCTCGCCCGGAGCCCGGGTGAATGCGGCCAACGACACTCCCACCGCCCCGACGGAGATCGCGATCGCGACTCCGTGCATCCCATTCCAGCGGAAGTTGCGCTTCTCTTGACGCACGATGCCTCCTTCGAGTTACTGGACCTGGAGCACCGCCATCATGCCGGCGTCCTCGTGGGTCAGTATGTGGCAGTGGAACATCCACTTGCCGGGATAATCGTCGAATCTGACGATGATTTGCACGGTCTGGTGCTTCGGCACGTTGACCGTGTCCTTCCAGCTCGGGAACGGTTCGGGAACGTCGTCACGGCTCAACACCTGGAAGCGGAAGCCGTGCAGGTGGAACGGATGGTCCATGCCGACGAGGTTCTCGATCGTCCAGATCTCAGTGGCCCCGAGCGGCACCGTCAGATCCACCCGGTCCAGGTCCATCTTCTTGCCGTTGATCATGCCCTGTGACATCGACACCACGCGCCGCGCCGTCACGGCGGCAGTGTCGAGCGCCGGCACGTATCGCAGACTGTCCGGGATGGCCACCGGATTGGCGACCGGGTCGCCGTCGGTCCGGATGGTCAGGAGAGCGAGCGGTCGATCCCAGTCCTTCGGTCTCGTCTGAAACACGTAGCGATTGTAGGGCAGGTCTTCGAGGGTGTCGCGCTCGCCGGGCGTTTCCTCGCCGCGCACCAGGAGCTCCGCGCGCTCGGTGTTGGCCAGCAGGATCTCGGACGTCTCCACCGGGTGCTCGAACAGTCCTCCGTCGCTGCCGACGTGCAGGAAGGTCCGACCGGGGATGGAGAGCCGGTACACCCGCGCCCCCGAGGCGTTGATCACGCGCCAGCGCTGCGTTTCGCCCGGGCGGATCGAGATCGTCGGCATGATCTGGCCGTTGACGAACATCAGATCGCCCTCGCGGCCGTTCTCCAGGTCGATGGCGCCTTCCGGGGAATCCGGGTCCGGCAGGTCGACGGAGCCGTCGGGGCGGAGCCGATTGTCGTACAGGATCAGGAGCTTCTCGGGGAGGTCGCGGAGGGGATCGTCGGCTGCACGCACGATCAGGGCGCCGAACAGACCCTTCGCCATCTGTTCGTTGGTGCTCGCGTCACCGTGCGGATGATACCAGTACGTCCCGGCGGTCCCGGGCTGCACCGTGAACTCGTAATCGAACTGCTCGCCGGGCTGCACCGGGTCGAACGGACTTCCGTCGGCGTGGAACGGAAGATGGATCCCGTGCCAGTGGATCGTCGTCTCTTCCGGGAGCTCGTTCCGGAAGTGGATGATGACCCTGTCGCCCTCCCGGGCTTCCAGCGTGGGACCCGGCACCTGGCCGTTGTAGGCGAAGACTTCGGTTTCGACCCCGTTCGCCAGCTCCATGCGCGTCGCCGCGGCGGTGAGGGTTACTTCCACCGTATGCGGGTCCGTCGATTCGTTCTGGAGGACGGGCGGTCCGGTGAGTTCGGGAGCGGGGGAGTCCGGGGCGGGGGAGTCCGGGGCGGCGATCGGGGGTTGGGACTGA
>JASFRN010000068.1:0-13939 GCA_050114915.1 Gemmatimonadales bacterium
GAACCAGCCCGGCCGCGGAGGGAACCAGTGTGACGAGCTCGTAACGTTCGCCGAATACGTTCCCGGTCCGGCCGACGAGGACGAGCGCCAGCGCGCCGACGGCCAGGCCGCCCAGCACCAGCACTCCCACGCGGAGTTGCTCCCACGTCAGCGGTGTCCCGCGCCTCACGCCAGGAACTCCCGCACGTACGGCTCCTCGGAACTCTTCATCTCTTCGACGTCCCCCTCGAATACGATCTTGCCCTCGAACAATAGAGCCAACCGGTCCGCGATGCGGAAGGCCGAATCGAGGTCGTGGGTGACGACCACCGACGTCACGCCGAGCTCGCGCTGCAGCTTGCGTATGAGATCGTCGATCGTCCGGGTGGTGATCGGGTCGAGGCCCGACGTCGGCTCGTCGTACAGCAGCAGGTGCGGCTCGTGGATCAGCGCGCGGGCGATGCCGACCCGCTTCCGCATCCCGCCGCTGAGCTCCGACGGCAGCAGGGCCATGACGTCACCGGGATCGAGGTCCACCATCTCCAGGGCGCCCCGGACACGCTCGCGAATCTCCGCTTCCGGGAGGTCGGTGTGCTCGAACAGATAGAAAGCGACGTTGTCGAATACGGTCAGCGAATCGAACAGGGCGGCTCCCTGGAACACCATGCCCATGTCGAGACGCGTCTGGAGGACCTCCTCGTAGGACGCCTCGCCCATGTCCCGCCCGTTCACGAAGATCCGCCCCTCGTCGGGCGGGATCAGTCCGAGCACGAGGCGGAGGATCGTCGACTTCCCGGCGCCGCTGCCCCCGAGGATGCACACCGTCTCCCTCGGGTGCACGAGGAGATCGATCCCGTCGAGCACGGGCCGCCCTCCGAACGAGAGCCGGACGTCCCGCAGCTCGATTACGGGGTCGTGTCGCTCGGTGCCGGTCATTCGATCAGCAGGGCGATGAGGATCTGGGTGAGGAAGTAGTCGGTGGCGAGAATGAGGATCGAGGCGGTGACCACCGACCCGGTCGCGGCGCGACCGACGCCCTCGGTACCGCCTTCCGCGCGCATCCCGAAGTGGCAGGACGTCAGGGCGATGATCGCGCCGAAGAACACGGGCTTCACCAGGCCCATCACGAAGTCGATCGGCACGAACCGAAGGATGAACCCGGTCTGCGCGAGCGTCTGGTACACGGAGCGCATGTAGAGGTCGAACGTGAGATCGAGCTTGAGCAGCGCGATCAGGAGACCCCCGAAGATCGCGACCACGTCCGTGACGATCGTGAGCAGCGGAATGGCGACGAGACAGGCGGCGAGGCGCGGGACGACGAGTTTTCGGACCGGATCGACCGCCATCGTCTGCAGGGCGTCGATCTGCTCCGTGACGCGCATCGCGCCCAGCTCTGCCGCGATCCCGGAACCCGCGCGGCCGGTGACCATGAGGGCGGTGAGCACGGGCCCCAGCTCCCGTACCGCGCTCGCACCGACGAGGCGCCCGATGTAGATGGTGGCCCCGAACTGTTCCATTTCGATCGCAGACTGGAGAGCCAGCACCATGCCCGTGAACAGGCCGGTGAGAAACACGATGCCGAGCGAGCCGACCCCGACCGAGTCGAGCTGCACGACGAAGTCACGGCCATAGAAGGGACGCGTGAACAGCCCGACGGCGGCCCGGCCCGCGAGCCGGACGTACTCCTGGGTGTGCCAGGCGAGCTCCTTCAGGCGCTCGGCCGGGAAGCGGAGCAGGGAGGATGCGCCGTCGAGATTGCCCATTCAGGTGGTCCGATCCGGCGTTTTGACTCCATTCGGGTCGCCAGCTACGTTGCCGCCGACGAGAACATCGAGGGGCCCCGAGCGCGTTTCCCGGCAAGATGTTACGAGATCCGTCGGCAGGGGGCTCAGGTTACCCGCGATCCCGATCTACCGCAAGGCGAACGTGCCCGGCCAACCGTCCCGCCCAGACCTCGACGCGACACGCGAGCTGCTCGCTCGCGCCGGGAGCGTGCGCGTCGTCGTCATCGGCGACGCGATGCTGGATCGTTACGTCGTGGGAGACGTCGAACGCATCTCTCCCGAAGCGCCCGTACCGGTCGTCCACGTGACGGAGGATCGGACCGCGCTCGGCGGCGCGGCGAACGTGGCGGCGGGCGTCGTGGCGCTCGGCGCCGGCTGCACCCTGATCGCCATGGCCGGCGAAGACGAGGCGGGTGAGCTGCTGGCCCGCGAGCTCTCCCGGCTCGGCGTCCCGGCCGCCGGTCTCGTGCGCACTCCCGGCCGCCCGACGACGCAGAAGACGCGCATCCTCGGGGGGCGCCAGCAGATGCTGCGCGTCGACCGGGAAGCCGTCGAGCCGCCCGCCGCGACCGCCGTGGAGGAGCTCTCCCGGGCGGCCGAGGCCGCGCTCGAAGGCGCCGACGTGCTCGTGTTCCAGGACTACGACAAGGGCACGGTGACGCCGGGCGTCGCGCGTCGACTCCTCGACGAGGCCGCGCGTCGCGAGATTCCGTCGGTCGTCGATCCGAAGCTGCGCCATTTCTTCGAGTTTCGGGGAGCCACCGTCTTCAAGCCGAACCGCCGGGAACTCGCGGCGGGCCTCGGGATCGAAGACTCCGGGATCGAGGATCTCGACCTGCCGTCGGTGTGCGGGCGGCTGGGCGTGCACAACCTGCTGCTGACGCTCGGCCGCGAAGGGATGGTCATGGTCGGACGAGATGTCGACGGTGTCCGGCGCATACCGTCGTTGGCCCGCGAGGTGTACGATGTTACCGGAGCCGGTGACACGGTGCTCGCGGTGACCGCCGTGGCCCTGGCGGCAGGGGCGAGCCTCGTCGATGCGGCGCGGCTCGCCACCGTGGCTGCCGGGCTCGAGGTGAGTCATGCCGGGGCCGTCGCGATCACCGCTTCGGAGTTGCTGGGAGAGCTGGATCCGCCCGTCTGAACGAACAAACCAAGAAATAGAAAGAGCGAGTCATGCCGACCGATATCGAGATCGCCCAACGCGCCACACTGCGGCCGATCCGCGACGTCGCCGCGGAGATCGACCTCACCGAGGACGATCTGCGGCCGTACGGACACCACATCGCCAAGATCCGCTCCGAGGCGCTCGAAGACCGATCGCCGGACGGGAAGGTCGTTCTGGTGACGGGAATGACCCCGACCTCGGCCGGGGAGGGGAAGTCGACGGTGTCGGTCGGCCTCGCCCAGGCGCTGCGCCGGCTGGAGAAGAAGACCATGCTCTGTCTCCGCGAGCCGTCGCTCGGCCCGGTGTTCGGGATCAAGGGCGGGGCGGCCGGCGGTGGCTACTCGCAGGTCCTGCCGATGGACGAGATCAACCTCCACTTCACCGGTGACTTCCACGCGATCACCTCCGCGCACTCCCTCCTCTCGGCCTGCCTCGACAACAACCTGCACCGCGGGAACTCGCTCGGGATCGACCTCCGGCGGATCAACTGGAAGCGGGCCGTCGACATGAACGACCGGGCGTTGCGCTCCGCCGTGATCGGGCTCGGCGGACCGGCCGGAGGAGTGCCCCGCGAGGAGAGCTGGTCGATCACGGCGGCCTCGGAGATCATGGCGATCTTCTGCCTGGCGCTCGACCTGCCCGACTTCGAGGAGCGAGTGCGCCAGATCGTGCTCGGAAACCGGCCGGACGGCTCGATGGTGCGAGCCGGCGAGCTCGGTATCGAGGGCGCGATGGCCCTGCTGATGAAGGACGCCCTGGCGCCGAACCTCGTGCAGACGATCGAGGGCGGGCCGGCGCTGATCCATGGCGGTCCGTTCGCCAACATCGCCCACGGCTGCAACTCGCTGATCGCCACGCGGGCGGGGATGGCCCTGGGCGACATCGTGATTACCGAGGCCGGCTTCGGCTCCGACCTGGGCGCCGAGAAGTTCTTCGACATCAAGTGTCGCATGGGGGGCCTGCGGCCCGAGGCGGCGGTCGTGGTGGCCACGATCCGGGCCATGAAGCACCACGAGGACAAGGTCGGAGACGGGTCCGGACCCGTCGGACTCGGCGCCGGGCTCGACAATCTCCGCGGCCACGTGGAGAACGTGCGCCAGTTCGGCGTTTCGCCCATCGTCGCCGTGAACCGGTTCGCCGACGACACGCAGGAAGAGATCGACGCCGTCGTCGCGGCCTGCGAGGATTGGGGCGTGCGGGTCGCGCCCTGCGACATCTGGGCCCACGGGGGCGAAGGAGGCATCCAGCTCGCCGAAGCCGTGCTCGCGGCGCTCGACGCCGGAGAGGCCGACTATCACCCGGCGTACGAGCTCGAAACCACGATCGAGGAGAAGCTCGACGCGATCACGAGGAAGGTCTACGGGGGCGACGGTGTCGTGATGACCGCCGCGGCCCGAAAGATGGCCGACCAGCTCGTCGACAACGGGCTCGGCGAGCTGCCGGTCTGCATCGCGAAGACCCAGTATTCCTTCAGCGACGACCCGGCGAAGCTGGGCCGCCCGTCCGGCTTCGAGATCACGGTGCGCGAGCTGAGAGTATCGGCCGGCGCCGGGTTCATCGTGGCGCTCACCGGTGACGTGATGACCATGCCCGGTCTCCCCGCGAAGCCGGCGGCCGAGGCGATGCGGGTCCACGCGGACGGCACGATCGAGGGGTTGTTCTGATGGCGGCCGGCGCGGAGGACCGGAAGCAGGCGATGCACACCGTCGGCGCCCCGGCCGCGATCGGGCCGTATTCCCAGGCCGTCGCCGCGGGTGGCTGGCTCTACACGGCCGGCCAGATCGGCCTCCCGCCGGCCGGGGGCGAGCTGGTGAGTCCCGACGTCGGCGCGCAGGCCGAGCAGGTGTTCGAGAACCTCACGGCCGTGCTGAGCGCCGCGGGCGCGAGCATGTCGGACGTCGTGAAGACCACCGTCTACCTGGCCGACATGGCGGATTTCGGCCACGTCAATGAAATCTACGCCCGGCACTTCAGCGAGCCGTATCCGGCCCGCTCGACCGTCGCCGCGAAGGAGCTGCCGAAAGGGGCGCGGGTGGAGATCGACGTGGTGGCCCGACTGCCGTGAAGCCGTCGTGACCGCGCGGATCGCTCCGCGCAGGGGGGCGGATGGTGGCTGGTGTCGCCGGCGGTCTTCAAAACCGCTTCGGGGTGCCGATGGCGTCCCGGGTGGGTTCGATTCCCACACGCTCCCGTCCTTCCGGCCCTCGCCGCCGGTGTTCGCGCTCGCCCTGGCCTTCGCCGCGCTGCTGCTCGGTCCCGGCCCGGTCGCCGCGCAGGAGGAGTCGCCGCCCGTCGCGCCCGTGGCGGACTCGGCCAGGACCGACTCGGCCGCGGTGTCGGTCCTCCGCCGCCCGGCGCCGCCCGACAGCGTCGAGCGCCCGTCAGGGCCCTCGCCGATGAGCGCCTTCTTCCGCTCGGTCCTCGTGCCGGGCTGGGGCCAGCTCGCGGCCGATCAGCCGGGGCGGGCCGTGTTCTACTTCGTCGCGCAGAGCGCCACGATGTTCATGGTGTTGCGCACGAACCACCGGATCGGGGAAGCGGAGAGCGAGGAGCTCAAGCAGGCGCGGCGCAGTCAACGCGAGGACTGGCTGGTGCTGGCCGGCTTCTGGGCCCTGGCGAGCGGCGTCGATGCCTGGGTGTCCGCGCAGATGTGGGGGTTCGAGGGAGAAGTCGTTCCCCCGCCCGACGGTTCGGCCGGCGTAGCGCTGCGCCTGCGGGTTCCGACGCGCCTGTTCTGAAGGTGGGCGCGCCGGGGCCTCAGCCGCCCGCCGGTTCTTCGCCCCAGCGATGAAGCTCCACCCCCTCCGGCCCCGCGGAGGCCCACGTGCAGTGGTGAACCCAGTCGCCCGTGTTGAGATAGTGGCGCCCGGGGGCGATCTCGACGAGCTCGGGGATGTGACAATGACCGAGCGCGACCAGGTCGATGGCGGAATTCGTTTCGAGCACGTCGCGGGCGTGAGCTTCCAGCGCCGCGGCTCGCGTCCGTCCGGCGTCGGGAAGGCCCTGGCGCGATTCGGTGCGGCTCACGAGACCGATCAGCCCGGCCGACCAATCGGGATGCACCTGTCGGAACAGCGCCCGGGCCGGTCGGCTGCGAATGACCCGCTTGAGGACGCGGTAGCCCAGGTCCCCGGAGCCGAGCCCGTCCCCGTGGGCGAGATAAGTCCGTCGCCCTCCCACGTCGGTGATCACGGGCCCGTCGACCAGCTCGAGCCCGATTTCTTCGACCAGGAAGGCCCCGCCCCAGGAATCGTGGTTCCCGCCGACCAGTCGCACCCGCGTACCGGCGTCCACGATGTCGGCGAGCTGGCGCAGCGTGCCGAAATGCCGGCTCAGGATTACCGTTCGATACTCGAACCAGAAGTCGAACAGGTCGCCGTTGATCACCAGGTCGTTCGTCGCGTCGCCGGCCCACGCGAGGAATTCGTGGAACGCCCGCTCGTGGGCCGCCGGAGCGGCCCCGAGGTGGGCGTCGGAGACGATGATGCTCGCGTGGTCGGGCATGGGGCGCAGTATACGGGGCCACGGGCGGCGGGGGCGACAGGTGGACCGGCCAGCGAGGAGGACGAATGACACCGGGGAGCGTGACGGAGATCCGGGTCCGCTACGCGGAGACGGATCAGATGGGCCGGGCGCACCACGGGGCGTACGTCACGTGGTTCGAGCTTGGCCGCACCGAAATGATGCGTCAACACGGAGTGTCGTACGCGGCGCTGGAGCGGCGCGGCGTACTGCTCCCGGTGGTGCGGCTCGAGGTCGACTACCTGGCGGCCGTGGCCTACGAAGAGTTGCTGGAGGTCCATACGCGGCTGGCCGAGGTGCGCAGCCGCCGCGTTCGCTTCGCTTACCGTGTCGTCACCGCGGAGGGCCGAACCGCGGCGGAGGGCGCGACCGTGCTGGTGTGCATGGGATCCGACGGCCGGCCGCGGCGGCTCCCCGACGACGTTCGGGATGCCCTCGCGGCGCTGGTGGATCCGGCTCCGGAGACGAACCGTGGGGAGGCCTGATTTTCTTGCCCGCCCCCGTGCGCTCCGGTAGCTTGCCGCCACATTGAACATCCAGCAGACGGCCCGAACGATCGCCGGCGCGGGCGTGATATTCGCGGCCTGTGCGGTGCCCGTGGAAACCGGTCCCCCGATCGCCGATCCGGGCGTAACGGCGGCGCGGTTGCTTCGGCGATCAGGTCCCGACGAGCCGTCGCTGGTGCGCTTCGAGTGGAAGTACTCCGACCGGCGCGGCAGCGTGGAGGGCGACGGCGCCGCCCGCTTCAATCCGCCGGACAGCCTCCGCCTCGACCTGTTCACCTCCGGCGAGGTCGCGATGGCCGTCGCGCTGGCGGGACGGAACCTCTCGAGCCTGGGGGAGATCGAGGACGTCGAGGTTCCACCAGGCGCTTTTCTGTTCGCGATGGCCGGCCTGTTCCGGCCCCGGGGCGACGAGGCGCCGCGAGGCTTCGAAGCGGACGGGGATACCGTCCTGGTGTACGGAGAGGACACGGAGAAGCTGTACTTCTTCGCCCGGGCCGGGCGGCTGGTCCAGGTGGAGGAGCGACGCCACGGGAGCTTGCGTCGCAAAGTCGAGCTGGAGTGGGGCGAGCACGAAAAGTGGCCGACGCGGGCCGAGTTCCGCGATTTCGACGAACACAGCCGGGTTCGCTGGACGGTCGGCGACACGCGGATCATGGAGGCGCCCTATTCGAGCGACATCTTCACGCTGCCGAACGATCGGCCGTCCGATGGGCGCTGAGACTGCCCGGTGGCGAGGGGTCGCGGTCCTGGCGGTCGTCGCTGCCTGCGCGTCGGCCTCGGGGTGCTACTCGTTCACCGGGGGTGGACTGCCGCCGCACATCCGCACCATCTACGTTCTTCCCGTGGAAAATCGGACGGCACAGTTCGAGCTCACGGAGCCGTTCACCCGGCAGCTGACGGATGCGGTGCGTAGCCGGCTTGGCGTTCAGCTCGCCGCACGCGAGAATGCCGATGCCGAGATACGGGCGGAGATCATTCGTTATGATGATTCCGCGACGAACTTCAGCGGCGTCGAGAACGTTGGGGCCGACGTGTTCCAGCGCCGGGTCACGATCGGGGCCCGGGTCGAGATCGTCGATCTGACGCGGAACGAAATCGTGTGGGAAGGATCGGGCGTCAGCGGGACCGGTGAATACGCCCCCGATTCGGAGACGGAGCAGGCCGGACAGGACGTCGCGCTAGAGAACCTCATCCAGAAGATCATCGACGGGGCTCAGTCACAATGGTGAACACACGCCGCAAGAGAAGTCGGGGACCGCGGGGATGGGTCCGGTGGGCGCTGCTCGCGGCGGGTCTGTGGATCGTGCTCGGCGGTTCGGTTCCCGGGCTGACGCCGGAGCAGGGCGGGGCACCGGCCGCCGTCGCCGCGACGAGCTCGTCGATGGCCGGCCCGGCCGTGGCCGCGCAGGACGCGTCGCACGACGGCGGACCAGCCGCCGCCTCCCAGGAAGGCCACGGTGCCGAGGCCGCCGGGCCACCGCACGAGGAGGGGCCGCGGATCTCGCACGTCTTCCTGGTCATCATCGCGATGCTCGTGTTCGGGAAGCTGTTCGGCGAGCTCGCCGAACGGAAAGGGCAGCCGGCCGTACTCGGCGAGCTCGTGGCCGGCGTGCTGCTCGGGAGCAGCGTGCTCGGCGTGATTCCCGACGCGGGTCCGATGTACGAGGTCGTCCACGTGCTGGCCGAAATCGGCGTGGCGATCCTCCTGTTCGAGATCGGACTCGAGACCGACCTCAAGGAGATGGCGCGGGTCGGGGCGACGGCGTTCACCGTAGCTACGGTAGGCGTCATTCTGCCCTTCGCACTCGGATTCGGGTACTGGTACCTCTTCAACCCGTCGATCGGGGCGCACCCCGCGGGCATCCAGTTCTGGGTCGTGGCGATCTTCGTCGGAGCGACGCTGACCGCCACGTCGGTCGGGATCACGGCCCGAGTGCTCTCGGATCTGAACCGAATGCACACGTCGGAAGCACGGATCATCATCGGAGCGGCCGTGATCGACGACGTGATGGGGATCGTCATCCTGGCCGTCGTGTCGGGACTCGCCGGGGGCACCGCCGTGACGGCCGGGTACATCACGAAGACGCTCGTGTTCGCCGTCGGCTTCCTCGTGCTCGCCGTGCTCATCGGCAATCGGTTCGCCCCGCTGTTATTCAACCTGGTGGACCGGATGCGCGTGCGAGGCTCTCTGCTCGTCGCGGCGTTCTGCTTCGCGCTCGGCATCGCGGCGCTGGCCGACCTGGCCGGGTCCGCGATGATCATCGGGGCGTTCGCCGCGGGTCTCGTCCTGTCGCGCACGAACCAGTTCGACGCGGTCGTGGAGCGCATTCAGCCGGTGGCGGACGTGTTCACGCCGATCTTCTTCGTGGCGGTGGGTGCGCCGGTGAATGTCCAGCTGTTCATACCGGAGACGCCCGACTTCAACCTGACCGTGCTCATCGTCGGCCTGATCCTCACGGTGATCGCGATCATCGGTAAGGTGCTCGCCGGCGCGGCGGTTCGGCGACCCGACACGTCGAAGCTCCTCGTGGGGGTCGGCATGGTCCCGCGAGGTGAAGTCGGGTTGATCTTCGCTTCGATCGGACTCACCGCGGGCATCCTGTCGGGGGCGACGTACAGCGCGATCCTCATCATGGTGATCCTGTCGACCTTCGTGGTCCCGCCCGTACTCAAGATTCTGTTCGCGCGGCATCCCGAGAAGGCGCCGGACGACATCGTTCAGGTGGAGGAGTCGCTTCGTTGACGGAGTCGTGGAGCGCCGGATGCGAAGCGTCGGCGCGGGTTCTTCCGCGTGACGAGTTGCTTCGTCGGTTCGGACGCCCGCGGGACGAGCGCCTCGTATTCACCAACGGCGTGTTCGATCTGTTCCACGCGGGTCACCTGTCGTCGCTCGAGGCCGCGCGGGGATTCGGAGACCGACTCGTGGTCGGCGTGAACTCCGACGCCTCGACCCGACGACTGAAGGGTCCCGACCGGCCTTTCCAGCCGGCGGTCGATCGGGCCCGGCTCGTCGCGGGGCTGCGCTGCGTCGACGCCGTGACCGTGTTCGAGGAAGACACGCCGGAAGCGCTGATTCGCGCGCTCCTGCCCGACGTGCTGGTGAAAGGGGCCGATTACGAGGGGCGGGAAGTGGTCGGCGCAGAGGCCGTGAAGGCGGCCGGCGGGGAAGTGCGGCTCGTGGAGCTGCAGGAAGGTCTTTCGACGACCGATCTCGCGGCGCGGATCCGGGGGGCACGATGAGCGGAGGGGCGGCCCCGATCGCCGGGGCAGGACCGGTGAGCGTCACCACGGCTGCGAATCACCCGCGCGACCTGTTCCAGCTCACGAAGCCCCGCATCACGATGCTCGTGCTCATCACGTCCGCCGCGGGGTACTTCCTTGCCACCGGGGGACACCCGTCCTTCGGCTCGATGCTCGTCGCGATGCTGGGCGTGGCGCTCGTCGCGTCCGGCTCGAGCGGGTTGAACCAGGTGTGGGAACGCGACGTCGACGCCCGGATGCGGCGCACCCAGCGGCGCCCGATTCCCTCCGGGCGGGTGTCGCCGGTCGCCGCCTGGCTGGTCACCGGCACTCTCGCGGTGGCGGGAACGTTGTACCTGACACTGTTCGTGAACTGGCTGACGGGCGCGCTCGCCGCGCTCTCCGTCGTCTCGTACGTGTTCGTGTACACGCCCCTGAAGCGCGTCTCGTCGCTGTCGACCCTGGTCGGCGCGATTCCCGGCGCGCTTCCGATCATGGGCGGGTGGACGGCGGCCCGGGGCGACCTCGGGCCGGGCGCCTGGGCGCTGTTCGGGATCATGTTCTTCTGGCAGCTTCCGCATTTCCTCGCGCTCGCGTGGCTGTTCCGCGAGGACTATCAGCGCGGCGGCCTGAAGATGCTCGGGGTCGACGATCCCGATGCCCACCAGACGCGGGTGCATTCCGTGCTGTATGCCTCGGCGCTGCTCCCGGCGAGCCTGTTCCCGGTAGTGATCGGGCTGTCCGGCGTCTTCTACCTGGTGGCGGCGCTCTTTCTCGGTATGCTTTACGGATGGGCGGCGTTGCGGTTCTGGGTACAGGCCGACGTGACCTCGGCCCGGCGGCTCTTCCGCGTGTCGCTGCTCTACCTCCCGATCCTCCTGCTCGTGCTCAGCCTCGACCGTGGCCCGTATCCGGGCACGGCCGCCGAGACCGCTTCCGGCACCGAGACGCACGCGGCGCTCGTCGGACCGGTACCCGCCGTGCTGCGGGACGTGGAACCGCTCCTTCGCTGAGCCCGAGGCGCTTATGAGCGCACGCGACGTCCTCCTGGCCAGCCGCAACTCGCACAAAGTGGCCGAGATTCGCGAGATGCTGGCCGATCTCCCGCTGCGCGTCGTGTCGCCCGACGATCTGGGGCTCGCTCCCGATCCCCACGAGGACATGCTGGAGTGCTGGTCGACGTTCGAGGCCAACGCCCTGGCGAAGGCGGCGTGGTTCCGGGCCCGAACCGGGCTACCCACGATCTCCGACGACTCGGGCCTGTGCGTCGACGCCCTCGACGGCGGTCCCGGCGTGTGGTCGCGGCGGTTCGCGCCGGACTCCGAGGTCGGGCCCGACGGCCGCGACGCGGCCAACAACCGCTGGCTGCTCGGGAAGCTGGAAGGGCGACCTGCGGCCGAAAGGGGAGCCCACTATCGCTGTGCCCTCGCCCTCGTCGAAGAGCGCTTTCAGGTGGTGGTGTTCGGCCGCTGCGACGGGAGGATCGCCACCGCGGCACGAGGGACGGGGGGGTTCGGCTACGACCCGCTGTTCGTGGTTCCGGAGCTCGGCCGCACCTTCGGTGAGCTGCCCCCCGCCGAGAAAGCGGCGCGCAGCCACCGGGCCGCCGCCGTGCGGGCTGCGCGCGCGTGGCTCGTCTGAGGATCCCGGGGGTGCTGTGCAACACCCGGCGCCCCGTTCGTCATCGGAAGTGAGGGGGGAACCGTGACGACCGACTGGGCCCGGATCTACGAGACCTCGTGGGACGACCTCGTCCGCTATCTCGACCGGAAGGTCTGGGACGCGGAGCGGGCACGCGATCTCGCGCAGGAAGCGTTCGTGCGAGCGCTCTCCAGCGACATCGAGCCCGAGAACCCGCGCGGCTGGTTGTTCACCGTCGCGGGCAACCTGGCCCGGGACGAGGCTCGCGCCGCCGGTCGTCGGCGTCGGCATCTCGAGCTGCTGAAGAACGAGAGCGAGGATCTGAACGAGGAACCTGCCGGTACCGACGACATGGAGCGAGAGCGGCGGCGCAGCGCGGTGCGTGCCGCCCTGACGCAGCTGTCCGAGCGGGATCGGGAGATCCTGCTGCTCTGGGACGCCGGGCTGAGCTATACGGAGATCGCGGCCGAGACCGGCCTGTCACGCGGAGCGATCGGTACGACGCTGGCGCGCGCGCGACGTCGCCTGGTGGAGGCTCACGAGGCCGGCGGAGGAGGACGAGATGTCGCACATCGATGAGGGACTGCTGCATGCCCGCCTCGACGGGGCGCTCGCGCCGGATGATCCGGAATGGCGGGCGGCCCGGCGGCACCTCGAGGCGTGCGCCGACTGCCGGCGCCGGTTCGAGTCGGCGCGCGCGCTGCGCGCCGCCGCCGGAGAACTCCTCGCCGGATCCACGCCGGATCCCGCTCCCCGCCCGAACTTCGCGGACCTGGCGGCCGCCGCGAGCGCGCGGCGCCGCGAACGGCCGCCGACGTCCGCGACCGGGGGCGGGCGGGCGCGATGGTGGCGGTCGCCCGCGAAGCTCGCCTGGGCGGCCAGCCTGGTCCTCGCCGTGGGGGCGGGTTGGATGGGGCGGGCCCTGCTCGAAACCGAAGGGGGCGGCGCCGCAGCGGTCCAGCTCGCCGACACCGCCTCGGAAACCCGCGGGACGCCGGCTCGAACCAGCGAGACGGGGGCACGAGAGGGCGCGGCGAGACCGCAGATCGAGGGGGTGCGCAACGAATC
The DNA here is from genome assembly GCA_050114915.1 of Gemmatimonadales bacterium. GTDB lineage: Bacteria > Gemmatimonadota > Gemmatimonadetes > Palauibacterales > Palauibacteraceae > JARFPW01. The sequence continues at coordinate 12,909 of JASFRN010000068.1, forward strand.
GCTCGGCACCCGGGCGGCTGCCCCTCCGGGCGCCGCCGCCGATGCCGATCGGGCAGCCGCGGCGCAGGAGCCGGCGCCCTCGGCGGGTGACGAGATGGCGCCGCAGCGTGAACGGGCTCAGCTCGCGGCGCCGGTGCGAGAAGACGCCCGTAAGGCGGAGGGGGCGGTCGTGCCGCCGGGCTGCTACGCCGCCGCGACGGCCGATGGGCCGGTCGATCTGCGCGTCGATTCCGACAGAACGGCCCGCTTCCGCCGACAGGACGGGCTCTACGTAGGCTTCTGGCAGCGCCGGACCGGGGGAGGGATGACGCTCGAGCTCACCGACCGGACGGATTGGATACAGCTCGTATTGGAACCGACGGCTGACGGCGTCCGCGGCACGCTCGGGCCCGGAACGCTCGACGTGCGCCTGTCGCTCCGTGCGGTTGCCTGTCCGTCCGACTGACCGGGCGGCAGTTCGGTCTCAGCCCAGCAGGCCGGGGAAGAGGTCGGTCATCCCGGTCGCGATGAACTCGACCGCGATCGCGGCCAGGACGAGTCCCATCAGGCGGGTGACGATGTTGATGCCGGTGCGACCGAGCACCCGTCCCAGCGGTACGGCGCTCCGCAGCACGATCCACGTGACCGCGCCTATGAGGAGCACGGCGGCCGTGAGGGCGACCATCTCGGCGCGGGCCGGTGCCTGCTGCGAGGCGACGATCGCGATGCTGATCGATCCCGGACCGGCCAGGAGCGGGATGCCGAGCGGCACCACACCCAGGCTCTCGCGGCTGCCCGCCTCACGCGCCTCCTCGCGGGTCTGCTTCGCGGGGCTGAGGCGTGCCTGGAGCATGTCGATGGCCATCAGCAGGGCGAGGATCCCGCCGCCCACCTGGAAGGACGCGATGCGCACCCCGAACACCTCGAGGATGTCCTGTCCGAACCACACCGCGACCGAGAGTACGATGGCCACGGCGAGTGCCGCCGACGTGCCGGTGCGGCGCCGGGCGGCGGGAGACATCCCCTCGGTGAGCCCGAGGTAGAGAGGGATC
>JASFRN010000069.1:0-13909 GCA_050114915.1 Gemmatimonadales bacterium
GCTCCGACGATGCCTCCCGCCGGTCCGGCGGCCGCGGCGGACATGAACACCGCGTTCGTCGCCGCGTGGAAAGCGACGGGGGGCGCGACGTGCTCGCCGCTGGCGTTGAACAGCCACGTCAGCACGACGGCGCCGGCGGCGAGCGAGATCAGCCATCCCGCGATCCCGCCCGTTCCCATCGCGGCGAACACCGGGTCGTAGACGAACATCGGCAGGTGCCAGGCCGCCCACCCCGGAACGAGGAGCAGCGTGGCCGTCAGCGGACCGTGGCGCCGCTGGAGCTCGGGAAGGGCCCACCCGCGCCACCCCACCTCCTCGCCCGGGGCTGCGATCAGCAGCAGCACCGCCCACGCTCCGAGCCATCCGAGCCCGGGCAGCTTCTCGAACCTCCCCAGGCCGCCGAGGTCGAAGCCGCCGCGGCCGGCGACCGCCAGCCCGACGGCGGCGATCACGTAGAGCGCGAACGGCAACAACCAGGCGCCGACCGCCCATGTCGAGGGAATCCGGAGCAGCGACAGCCGGCGCAGGAAGCTCGACCGCCGCACGCCGCCGATCCGCCCCGCGACGACGATCGCCGCGATCGCCGGACCGGTCAGGCCGGCGAAGTGGAGGGCATACCAGGCGCGGCCGGGCACCGCCCGCGAGGGATCGAGGACCAGCGGCAGCCAGATCGTCCAGGATACCGTGTATGCGAGGGCGAAGAATCCCGCGACGGGGTGCGCCCGCAGCCAACGCGCCGACCGCCCGACCACGTCGACGCTCTCTGCGTCAGGGGGTGTGCGCGGCGCCGTGCCTGCGCCGATCGATCGCCTTCAGGATGTCCTCCATCAGGCACCACTTCGTGAACGCCGACTGCAGCAGGTTCAGACCGACGAACGCCGTGAACAGCAGCCACCAGGGGCTGACCCAGTGCGCCAGCGCCAGGCTGACGAGGATGAACGTCCCGGCGATCGCGCGAATCCGGTTTTCGAGGGTCATGGCATGCTCCTTCGCGTGAGTCGTGTCCCGCGACCACGCCTCGGCGGTCGCGCAGCTCCGTGCTTCACTCGCACCGGCAGGCGGTTTCCCGCTCCACCGGCAGTTGCAGCGCCCGAATGGGATGCTGGGGATCCTGCACGCCCCGGCACTCGGCGACGGCTTCCAGGAGCCGGGCCGCCGCGTCGTCGGGAACGATCGTGACGATCATCTCCGACGCATAGGGCGTGCTCTCTCCGTACCACCCCGGCGCGGCGCCGGAAGCTATCCCCTCCACGTCGAGACGGCTGTAGATCGGGATCTGATTCGCCGTCAGCAGACGATCGACACAGCCCTCGTCCTCTTGCAGGTACATCAGGATCACCAGCTTCACGTCTCCTCCTTCTCCGCGGCCCCTCCGGCGGCCAGGAAGTAGATGCCGGGCACGACCACCAGCGTCAGGATCGTCGAGGCCACGGCGCCGGTGATCAGCGACACGGCCAGGCCCTGGAAGATCGGATCGAACAGGATGACGAGGGCACCGATCGCCACCGTCCCGGCGGTCAGGGCGATGGGCCGGGTGCGCACGGCGCCCGCTTCCAGGATCGCCTGCTTCAACGGCGCTCCGGCGTGGAGACGGGCCTCGATGTAGTCGACCAGCAGGATCCCGTTGCGCACCATGATTCCGGCCAGGGCGATCATCCCGATCATCGACGTGGCCGTGAAGAACGCCCCGAACATGAGGTGCCCGGGCGCGATCCCCACCAGGGTCAGCGGAATCGCCACCATGATGATCAGCGGCGTCTTGAGCGAGCCGAACCAGCCCACGATGAGAGCGTAGATCAGCACCAGCGCGCCGGCGAAGGCGACGCCGAGGTCACGGAACACCTCGTAGGTGATCTGCCACTCGCCGTCCCATTTGACGACGGGCTGCTCGACGAGGCCCGGCTGGCGCGTGTACAGCTGGCCGAGCGACGTGCCCGACGGAAGCTGAATCTCGGCGAGGCGGTCCTTCAGGTCGAGGATGGCGTAGACGGGACTTTCCTGCGCGCCGGCAACGTCCGCCGTCACGTAGATGACGCGACGACCGTTCTTGCGATCGATCACCTGGGGAACCGTCGCCTCTTCGACCCGCGTCAGCTCACCGACCGGCACCACCTGCCCGGACGCCGAGACCACGTGCAGCGACCCGAGACGCGCGTCCCCGGACCGAGCCTCCTCGGCGAGGCGGACCCGCACGGGCACGAGCGTTCGCTCGGACGGCCGGGAGAGCTGCGCCGGGACGTCGCCCCCGAGCCCGATCTGCAGCACGCGCGCCACGGCGGCCTCCGACACCCCGCTGAGCGCCGCCTTCGCCTCGTCCACGACGAGACGACGCTCGCTCTGCGGAGCGCTGAACGACCAGTCGACGTCGACCACGCCGGGCTGTGCGTCGAACAGGTCGCGGATCTCGCGCGCGACGCGCTCCTGCTCGGCGGGATTCTCGCCGTACACCTCGGCGACCAGGGTCGAGAGCACGGGCGGACCCGGCGGCACTTCGACGACCTTGGCGCTGACGCCCGGCCCCCCGATCCGCGCGGCGGCCGCCTGGGCCAGGGGACGCAACCGGCGCGCGATATCGTGACTCTGCGGCCCACGGTCACCCTTGGGGACCAGGTTCACCTGGATGTCCGCCACGTTCGGTCCCCGCCGCAGGTAGTAGTGGCGGATGAGGCCGTTGAAGTTGAACGGAGCCGCCGTTCCCACGTAGACCTGCGCCTCCGCGACCTCCGGCACGTCGGCCAGGGAGCGCGCCACGTCGCGGGCCACGGCCGAGGTGTGCTCGAGCGACGTCCCCTCCGGCAGGTCGATGATCACCTGCATCTCGTCCTTGTCGTCGAACGGGAGCATCTTCACCGGTACGAGCCGGGTCGGAAACAGCGCCACGGCGACCAGGAGCAGGATTCCGACGGCGGCCAGCATCCGCCGCAGGCGCCGGGGCTGCTCGAGCAGCGGCGCCATCACGCGCCGGTAGGCCCGGTACATGCGCGTGTCCTCGAGGACGTAAGCCCCTTCGCCGTGCCCCTCTTCGCCGGCCGCGGGCGGCGGCTCGCCGGGCACCGGCCCGGCGTGCTTCGAGAGCAGCCGGAAGGCGAGCCACGGGGCGATGATCAGCGCCACGAGCAGCGAGAAGCTCATCGCGAGGGTCGCGCCGATCGGCATCGGGCTCATGTACGGGCCCATGAGTCCGGAGACGAACAGCATCGGCAGCACGGCGGCGATCACGGTCAGCGTCGCGAGGATGGTGGGGTTTCCCACCTCGTCGATCGCGGCCCGCGCGGCGGCCCTCAGGGGCCGGTCCCGCATCGAGAAGTGTCGGTGCATGTTCTCGACGACGATGATTGAGTCGTCGATCACGATGCCGGTCACGAAGATTAGGGCGAACAGCGTGACCCGGTTGAGCGTGTAACCGAACAACCGGTACACGAGCAGCGTCAGCGCGAAGGTCACGGGCACGGCCAGCATCACCACGGCGGCGCTGCGCCATCCCATCGAGAGCGCGACGACGATCCCCACGGCGAGGATGGCCAGCACCAGGTGCTCCTGCAGGGTGACGACCTTGTCGCGCGCCGTCTCGCCGTAGTTGCGGCTCACCTCCACGTGGACGTTCTCCGGCACCAGGCGGCCGCGCAGCGACTCGAGGCGCGACTCGAGGCGCCGGCCCAGATCGGTCGCGTCGGCGCCGGGACGCTTGGCCACGGCCAGGGTGACCTGCGGCCGGAACCCGGTGTCTCGTGTCCACTGGTACGTATACGTGCTCACTTCCGCCGGTCCGTCGACGACCCGCGCCACGTCGCCCAGCCGGACGAGGCGGCCGTCGCGGACGTCGAGGACGACGTTCTCCACGTCGCGGGCGCTGGAGAGGAAGCTGCCGGCCTCGACGCGGACCACCTCGTCGTTGCGGGTGAACGACCCCGCTTCGACGCCGACGTCCGCCGCGCGCAGACGGGCGGAGACGATCGAGGGATCGAGACCCCAGGCCGCCAGCCGGTCGGGCTGCAGCTCCACCCGAACCTCGCGCGGACGGCCGCCGATCGTGGTGATCTCCCGCACCTCGGGCACCGCCTCGAGCTCGACCCGAATCTCGTCGGCCAGGGCGCGGAGCGCGGCGTCGTCGACCACCGGCCGCTCGCCGGCGCCCTCCGCGCCGGCGGCGTCTGCGGGCTGCTCGCCGTACAGCGTGGCGGTGAAGAACGGGACGTCGTCGATCGTCACCGCCTTCACGAGGGGCGGCGACACGCCCGGCGGCATGGCGTCCATGTGGCGCAGCAGCGCGCTCCACAACCGGACGTAGCTCTCTTCCAGGTCGCGCCCGACCTCGAAGCGCACGGTGGCGAGGGCGAGCCCGCGCTCGGCGTGGGTGTAGACGTACTCGACCCCCTCGGTGCCGCTGAGTGCGGTCTCGAGGGGCAGCAGGACGCGGTTCTCGACCTCCTCCGGGGCGCGGCCGGGATACCGCACGTAGATGTCGGCCACGGGCACGACGATCTGAGGTTCCTCTTCGCTCGGCATCGTGAGCACGGAGTAGAGCCCGACGCCGAGCGCACCCGCCAGGAGCAGCGGCGTGAGCTTCGAGGCGATGAACAGATCGGCGATCCGGCCGGCGATGCCCGTCCTCACGGCCGGACCCCCGTTCCAGCCTCTGCCCGCACCGCCTGCCCGTCCACCAGCCGTGGCGCGGGATCCGCGACGACGACCTCGCCGGCCGTCAGACCGCCGAGCACTTCTACCGCACCGTCCGTCCGGCGTCCCTCGCGGATCCAGCGTAGACGCGCCACGTCGCCGTCGATCGTGAACACCCCCGCGAGCTGGCCGCGGCGGACGACCGCCCCGGCGGGCACCCACAGGGTTTCTCCGGCCGGATCCGGCAGCTCGAGACGCACGTACGTCCCGGGGACGAGCCGCGGCGAACCGGCGGACCCGGCCGGCAGCGCGGCCTCGACCCGGAAACGGCGCGCCGCCGCATCCACCGCGGGCGCCACGCGCGCCACCACGGCGACGAGTCGCGCGCCCGATTCGGGGTGGAGGACGGTGAGCGAGTCACCCGCCACCACCCGGCCCTCGAGCGTCGCGGGCAGGTCCGCCACGACCTCGAGCGCGCCGGCGCCCGCGAGGCTGAGCACGGGCCGTCCGGGCACCGCCAGGTCGCCCGGGTCCACCGACCGGGACACGATCGTGCCGGCGAAGGGGGCGCGCAGGACGGTGTAGTCGCGCTGGGCCCTGGCCTCCTCGAGACCCGCCTCGGCCGCGGCCAGCTGTGCCCGCACGTCGTCGAGCTCCTGGTCCGTCGCCGCCCCGTCGCCGTGCAGCGACTCGATCCGGGCGAACGAGCGCCGGGCCCTCTCGGCCGCGGCTTCCGCCTGGCGAATCCTGGCGGCGACGTCCTGCCCGTCGAGCTCCAGCACGACGTCGCCGCGGGCGACCGTGCTGCCGGCGTCGACGGGGACTCGGAGCACCCGGCCGCTCGTCCTGGTCGCGAGCTCGGCGCGCTCGACGGACCGCACGGTGGCCGGCGCCTCGACGGAAGCCCCGGATCGCGTGACGGGCACGGTGGTCACGGTGAGCGGCTCGCCGGCCGGGGGCACCCGACCCGGCTCGGAGCGATCACAGGCGGTCAGCGCCGCCGCCGCGAGCGCACCCGCGGCGACGATTCGCCACCTCCGGCTCGAGCGCGTGAAACAGGACGGGCACTTCATGGCATCTCCTCGGATACGGGGTCCGCGCCCTCCGGCGCCACCAGATCGAGGCGGGCGAGCGCGACGTTGTAGGTGACCAGGGCCTGCACTTCGCGACCCCGCGCCTCCGCGGCCCGTGCCTCCGCCTGCAAGAGGTCGGCGGGCGTGGCGAGGCCCTCTTCGAAGCGTCGTGTCATCAACTGGCGGGCTTCGTCGGCGGCGCTCGCCGCGGCGCGCGTGGCCTCGAGCCCGCTCCAGCTCGCGCTCACGTCGCGCCGCGCCTGGACGACCTCGGCGCGCGCCGTGCGAAGCGCGTCGGCCTGCCGGATGCGCGCAATCTCGCGGGCCTCGACGGCCCGGCGCCGCGCCGCGAAACGGCCGAGGCCGGAGAACACGGTCCAGCGGAGGGCCACGCCCACCGTCCAATCCGAGCCGTCGACGCCGAACGCCCGGTCGGCGTGGCTCTGCCACCCCGCGAACCCCTCGACGCGGGGAAGGAACGAGACGCCGGCCCGGGTCGCGTCCGCGCCCGCCGCGTCGCTCGCGGCCGCCAGCGCACGCAGGTCGGCGCGCGGAGCCACGGAAGAGCCGGCCGGCAGCGCGGCCGGCGCCCCGGCGGACGGGGGCGGCGCACCGAGCGTGTCCACGGGGACGGGCACTCGATCGACGTCCCAGCCGAGCTGCAGCGCCAGGTCCTCGCGCGCCCGATCCCGGTCGCGCCGGGCGCCGAGGCGCCGGGCCTCGGCGCTGCGCAGCTCGGCCTCGGCGGAGAGCACGTCGGCGTCGGTCAACAACCCCGCCTCGCGCCGCCGCCGGAACAGATCGCGTGTCGCCCGCGCGGCGGCCTCCTCGGCCTCGGCGACCTCCAGGGCGGCGTCGGCGCCGACGGCCGCGAAGTAGAGAGCGCGGGTGGCGAACGTCGTGCGATCGCGGCTCCAGGCTTCCTCCCACCCGGCGGCCTCCGCCCGTGACCCCGCGGCGGACCGGCCGGCCCAGGCGGTCGGGTCGAGCAGGTTCCAGCGCACGCCCACGTCCATCGTCCAGTCATTGATCGGATCGGGACGGTTGAGCGCATCGACCGCGAAGTCGGCCTGTCCGAAGCGCTCCTGGCGCAGCTTCGTGCCGAAGGCGAAGACCGGATCCGCGGAACGCGCATAGCCCGCACCGACGTCTACGGCCGGCAGCAGTGGCGAAGTCCCGGCCCGGGCCTCGGCTCGCGCGATCGCGGTCCGGGCCCCGGCGATGCGGTGCGACGGATTCGCCTCGAGGGCGGTGGAGACCGCCGCCTCGAGCGTGATCGGCACCGGCTCGGCGGTCGCCGTCTGCTGCGCGGCGGCCCGGACGGGCACGTGCAGCAGGACGACGGCACCCGCGGCGAGCGCCGCAGGCAAGCGTGAGGCGGTGCGCGACGTTCGGGTCACTCCCAAGCTTCCTCCCGGTTCATGTGGCAGGCGAATCGAATCCGACCGCATCACCGAGTTCGGTGACACGGGGCGCCGATCGGGTTCCCCGCGATCGAAGGCGGCGCTCACTCCTCCGGGAGGATGCCGTCCTCCCGGTACTGCTTCAGCTTCCGGTAGATCGTGCGCCGGTCGACGCCGAGGATCTCCGCCGCGTTGCTCTGGTGGCCGCCCGTCGCTTCGAGCGTCGTGAGGATGTACTCGCGCTCCAGCCGCTCGAGGTCCCACTGCTCCTCGCGGGCCGCTTCCACCAGCTCGCGCTCGGCCTCGTCGTCGCGGGGACCGGGCGGCTCGAACCGGATCGACTCGGCGCCCGCGTACATGATCATCGCCCGCTCGACGAAGTTCTCGAGCTCCCGCACGTTTCCGGGCCAGTCGTACTCCATCATCCGGGTCATCGTCTGTGGCGAGATCACGGGAGGCTCTACGCCGTTCTCTTCGGCGAACCGACGGCGGAAGTGATCGGCGAGCAGCGGGATGTCGGCGCGCCGCTCGCGCAGCGGGGGCACCACGATGGGAAACACGTTGATGCGGTAGAACAGGTCTTCCCGGAAGTTCCCGGCCTCCACCTCCGCTGCGAGATCGACGTTCGTCGCGGCGATCAGCCGGAAGTCGGCGGCGATCGGCGCGTTGCCGCCGACCCGCGTGATCCGCCGTTCCTGCAGCACCCTCAGGAGCTTCACCTGCACGGCCGGGCTGATCGTGGCGATCTCGTCCAGGAACAGGGTGCCGCCGTGCGCCTCCTCGATCAGACCGCGCCGGCTCGACACCGCGCCGGTGAAGGCGCCCTTCACGTGGCCGAACAGCTCGGACTCGAGCAGCGTCTCGGTCAGCGCCGAGCAGTTCACGGGCACGAACGGCTTCTTCGCGCGCGGCGACAGGTCGTGGATCGCGCGTGCCGCGAGCTCCTTCCCCGTCCCGGTCTCGCCGGTGAGGAGGACCGTAGAACGGGTCGGAGCGACCCTCTCGATGAGGTCGAACATCCGCTGGAGGACGGGAGCCTTCCCGATGATGCGGTCGCGGGCCGCCGTGCCGTTGTGGCGCCGGAGCTGGGCGACCTCCCTCCTCAGGTCCTGCTCGCGGATCGCTCGGTCGATCGTGAGCAGCAGATGCTCGGGATCGAGCGGCTTCGTGAGATAGTGGGACGCCCCGGAGCGCAGGGCCTCGACGGCGGTCTCCACCTCGGCGAACGCGGTCATCACGATGAACTGGGCGTCGGTCTGCGTGACCGGAGCCGCGGCGAGCACGTTGAGTCCGTGCATGCCCGGCAGATTCAGGTCGAGGAGCACCACGTCGAACAGGCGCTGCTCGAGCTCTCGCAGCCCCACTTCTCCGCTTTCCACCGCGGTGACGTCGTACCCCTCCTCGGTCAGCAGGTCTTCGAGGAAGCCCGCGATCACGCTGTCGTCTTCGATCACGAGGAGACGCCCCCTGCCGGAGGCTTCGCCGTTTCTCGCGTCCTCTTCGTGCGTCTTTGCGTCGATTCTGCTGTCGCCCTGGTCGAAATTCATGGTTGGCTCACGCTTTGGTCGGTCGGCTGGTCACGCTCACGGGCGCCCTACGAGGGTGCGGACTTCGTGCCGCGGGCGCGGCCGGCGGGAAATTGTGCGACGCGCCGAGCGAATGGCCGCCATCTGCCTGCCTTGCGGCCGAACAGCGGCCGGTCTCGGCGGGGCGAAGTCGAGGAATGGAGCGAGATTTCGGGACATATCACCCCAAAATATGGGATATTATGACCCTTTATGCACCTCGCGGGCGGCGGGAAGGGTGAAGCGGAAGGTGGCGCCCGCCCCGGGCTCGCTCTCGACCCGGATCTCTCCCCCGTGGCTCTCGACGATGCCGCGCGCGATCGCCAGGCCGAGCCCGCTCCCACCGGGCCGCACGCTCTCGCCGCGCCAGAAGCGCTCGAACACGTGTTCCTGGTCCGCCCGATCGATCCCCGGCCCGGTGTCGCACACGGCGAGCTCGACCACCCCGTCGGTGGTCGACGCTTCGATCCACACACGGCCGCCCTCGGGCGTCACCCCCAGCGCGTTGTCGAGCAAGTTCGCGAGCACCTGGACGACGCGGTCGTGATCGGCGAGCACCGGCGGGACGTCATCCACGCCCGCCCAGTCCACCGCGATGCCGCGCTCCTCGGCCACGGGAGCGAAACCCCGAACCGCGTTGCGCACGAGGGCCGCCACCTCGTGCGGCCGGGGCTCGACCGACAACTGGCCCGCCTCGATGCTGGCCACGTCGCCGAGATCACGGATCAACCGCCGCTGGCGTTCCGCCGCGATCTCGATCCCTTCGACGGTATCGAGGGCCGGGTGCCCCTCTTCGAGCCGCCGCCGCAGCATCCGCGTGCCCATGAGCACCCCGGTGACCGGGTTGCGGAGGTCGTGCGAGACGATACGTAGCATGTGCTCGCGAGCCCGCGTGGCGGCCTCGGCGGTGCGCCTGGCGTCCCGCTCCAGCTCGATGAACCGCTCGCGCTCGGCTTCGAGCTCCTTCCGCCGGGTGATGTCGCGCAGCACGGCCGTGAAGATCTGCTGGCCCGCGGCGGACGAGCGGGCGATCGACGCTTCCGCGGGAAAGGTCTCTCCGTTCTTGCGGCGACCGACGATCTCCCCGCGCTCGCCGATCAACCGCGCGGCGTCGGGCCCTTCGCCGAACCTTCGCAGATGCTCGTGGTGACTCGCCCGGAAGTTCTCGGGAATGAGCATCGACAGCGGCTCGCCCAACACTTCTTCGCGATCGTACCCGAACAGCGTCTCGGCGCCGCGGTTGAACAGCTCGATCCGCTCGTCGGCGCCGATCGAGATCACGGCGTCGAGCACCCCGCTGAGAATGGCCGACATCCGGGCCTCGGATCGCCGCAGGGCTTCCCTGGCGACGTGGAGCTCGGTGATGTCGCGTCCCTCGGCGACCACGGCCTCGACCTCGCCGGCGGCGCTGCGTACCGGCACCAGGGAGAAGTCGAACACGTGGTCGTCGCCCGCGCGATCGGTCGTGTGGACCTCGTAGCGCACGAGCTCGCCCGCCACGGCCCGCTGGAATTCGGCGCGCACGCGCTCGCGCTCCGCCTCGATCGACCACCACGGCGTATCCCAGAACGGACGGCCCAGGACGTCTTCCGGCGCCGCGTCGATGAACTGGAGGGACACCGGATTCGTCTCGAGCAGGATGCCCTCGGGCGAAATGAGCCCGGCGAACTGGAGCCCATGCTCGTAGACGGCGCGGATCCGCTCTGCCTGCTCTGCTCGCTTGGCGTCCATTTGGCCGATGATCGAGGGCGAAGATCAGCGGCGACGGCCGTGCGGCACCGCGCCGACATGACGGACGAGCGGGGGATGAGACAAATTACGCCAGCAAGGGCAATCGACCAACCTCAGTCCCGTCCTCCGCGGACGCGCAACCAGCGGACGCCCTGGCCGACCACCGCCGGGACGGCGCCGAGAGCCAGGATCAGCAGCCAGTCCAGGGCGGCGGGGCGAACGACGCCGAGCAGGCGGGCCAGTGGCGTCACGTACACGGCGCACGCCTGCAGGCCGAGCGCGACGACCACCGCCGCGAGGGCCCAGCGGTTGCGCACGGCCGACGCCCGGTCCAGCACCGGTTGGGGGCTGCGGGCGTTCCCGAGGTGGAGGATCTGGGCCACCGCCAGTGTCATGAACGCCCAGGTCGTGGCCGTCTCGTAGCTCCCCGGCGCCCGGGAGAGGGCAACCAGGTACGCGACGAGGGTCACGCCGGTGATCAAGACCGCGTAGGTCGCGATCGCCCGGACCATGCCCCTCGAGAGTACGGGCCCGGCGGGATCGCGGGGCGGGCGGCGCATCACGCCGGGGTCGGCCGGCTCCATGGCGAGCGCGAGGGCCGGGAAGGTGTCGGTAACCAGGTTGAGCCAGAGGATCTGCAGCGGCTGCAGGGGAAGGCGAAGCCCGACGACGCCTGCCACGAACAGCGTCATCACCTCGGCGGCGTTACAGGAGAACAGGTAGAAGACGAACTTGCGGATGTTGTCGAAGATCACCCGCCCCTGCTCGACGGCGACTGCGAGAGTCGGGAAGCGATCGTCGCGCAGCACGACATCCGCCGCCTCGCGCGCGATGTCGGTGCCGCGCATTCCCATCGCCACGCCGACGTCGGCCTTCTTGAGCGCCGCCGCGTCGTTCACCCCGTCGCCCAGCATCGCCACGATCTCGCCCGCCTCCTGGTACAGCCCGACGATGCCCAGCTTGTCTTCGGGACCCACCCGGCTGAACGCGCCGGCGCGCCGAATTCTGTCCCCGAGTCCCGCCGCGGACTCGCGAAGCTCGCGGCCGTCCACCACCTCCTCGTCGGCCCCGAGGAGATCGAGCTCGCGGGCGACCGCCTCGGCCGTTTCGCGTTGATCGCCCGTGATCATCACGACGCGGATCCCCGCGTCCCGGAATCGCGCGATCGTCTCCCGAACCCCTTCGGCCGGGGGATCCATGATCCCGGCCAGGCCGACGAACGTCAGCTGCTCGAGCGCCGACTCGTCCGCGTGCTCCACCGTCGCGGTCGCGAGGGCGAGCACCCGAAGACCGGCCTCCGCCAGCCGGGCGTTCTGGTCGGCGATGCGGGTTCGATCCGCCGGCCCGAGCGGCAGTTCCTCTCCACCTTCGAGTCGCCGGCTGCAGAGCTCGAGGATTCGGCCGGGAGCGCCCTTCACGCAGGCCCGGAGCCCGGCCGGCGTCCGGTGGAAGGTCGCCATCAGCCGCCGGGCGCTGCTGAACGGCACCTCGCCGAGCTTCGGCCACTCCTCCAGGATCCGGTCGCGCTCGAGACCCGCCTTGCGCGCGGCGACCAGAAGCGCCGCCTCCGTCGGGTCGCCACGCACCTCCCAGCGGCCGGATTCGTCTCGATCCAGCCGTGCATGGCCGGCCAGGAGGCCGATCCGCAGGGCGAGGGCGAGGCTCCGGTCGGCCGCGGGGTCGAGCGACCGACTCTCCACCCGGAACCCACCGTCGGCCTCGTACCCCTGCCCCGTGATCTCCACGTCGCGGCCGTCGAGCCACAGACGAGTCGCCGTCATCTGCCCGGCCGTGAGCGTGCCCGTCTTGTCGGTGCACACCACCGTCGTGGACCCGAGCGACTCGACCGCGGGCAGCCGGCGGATCAGGGCCTCGCGGCGAGCCATCCGGCGGAGACCGACCGCGAGCGCGATCGTCGCCACGGCGGGCAGGCCCTCGGGCACGGCGGCGATCGCGAGCGCGATGCCCGTCTCGACCATGTGGAACAGCTCGCTGCCCTGGAGCCAACCGACCAGCGTCACCACGCCGGCCAGGGCGAGCGTGATCCACACGAGGCGACGTCCGAGGCGGTCGAGGCGCCGCTCCAGCGGCGTCTTCTCGTCGACGATCTCTCCCGCCAGCCGGCCGATGCGGCCGACCTGCGTGTCCATGCCCGTCTCGACGACGACCGCGTCTCCCGACCCGGAGACCACGGCCGTCGACTTGTGGAGCATGTTGCGGCGTTCGGGCACGGTCGCGGCCGCCGGCAGGACGATGTCCGCCTGCTTGGCGACCGGGAGGGATTCGCCGGTGAGGGGGGCCTCGTTGATCTGCAGTTCCGTCGATTCGACGAGTCGGGCGTCGGCCGGGACCACCTCGCCCTCCGCCACGCGGATCACGTCGCCGGGCACCAGCGTACGGGCCTCGACGAGCTCGGGCTCCCCGCCCCGGATCACCGTCGCCTCGGGGACCTCGAGCTCGAGCAGCGCCTCCATCGCCCGCCGGGCTCGCAACTCCGTCGCGAAGCCGAGCAGCGTGTTGAGCAGCAGCACGACACCGATCGATACGGCTTCCGGAATCTCGCCGAACGCCAGGGCGACGAACATCGCGGCGAACAGGAGCAGGACCACGACGCTCCGCACCTGGTCGAGGAGCAGCCGCCACGCCGGCACCGGCTCGACGAGCTCGAGGAGATTCGGGCCGTGCCGGGCGAGGCGTGCGTGAGCCTCCGACGCGGACAGGCCCTCCGGCGTCGTCGACAGCCGCTCGAGCGTCTCGCCGGCCTCGAAGGTGTGCCAGTCGACGGCCGGAGGTTGTGTGAAAGCTGTCACATCTCGCCTCCCCGGTATGGGACAGCATGTCCGCCGCCGGGCGTCCCGCCGCTCGTCGGCATCCGGATCGACCGTACGGATGGAGCCGTCCAAACGCCGTGGAATCCCGTTACGGACGGGGCGCTGGCGCCCGAACGGTCGCGGCCGCACACGTCGGCCCGTCTCCTGAATATCGCGGCACGATTCATCCCATAATCTGGCCGCCGGGCCCCCCGTGGGAAGCCGACCCGAGGACGGAGCCGCGAGAAGCATGAACAAACCGAGCAGACCGACGGGAAACACCGACGTCACTCTGGCCGCGGAGACCGACGGCTACGTCCGCTGGTTCGAGACCCTCGGCGGCGACGACGTCGGCGTCGCCGGCGGAAAGAACGCATCTCTGGGCGAGTTGACGCGCACGCTCGGCCGTCACGGGATCGCGGTACCCGCCGGCTACGCCACGACGGCCCGCGCCTACCGGGAGCTCCTGGAGACGAACGGCCTGGTGGAGGTCATCCGCGGCAAGCTCGAGGAGTGGCGCCGGAACGACTCCAGCCTCCCGGAGATCGGACGGAAGATCCGCGAGCTCATCCGCGCCGCACGTCTGCCGGAAGGGCTCGAGAGCGAGGTCGTGGAAGCCTATCGCCAGCTGGGGGCGCGCTACGGCGTCGACGATCTCGCCGTCGCGGTCCGCAGCAGCGCCACGGCCGAAGACCTGCCCACCGCCAGCT
>JASFRN010000070.1:0-13887 GCA_050114915.1 Gemmatimonadales bacterium
TCGCGCTGGCGAGCCCCGCCGTGGGGCGGGCCCAGATGGCGGAGACGGCCGCGCCCGACGCACGGATACCGGCGGCCGCGGCGCGCTCGGCGGCGGAGACGATCACGGCGAACGATCTCCGGGGGCGCCTGTCGATCATCGCCGCCGATTCGATGCGGGGCCGGGCGACGCCGAGTCCGGGACTCCGGATGACGGCGGAGTACGTGGCGGACCAGTTCGCCTCGTTCGGTCTCGAGCCGGGGGCCGGTGACGGCGCGTGGCTCCAGGAATACCCGCTGACCACCCTGCGACCGGGAGACGCGGCCGAGCAGCAGGCAATCATCACCGGGCCCGACGGCAGCTGGAACCTCTCGTTCGGCGACGACTGGCTCGCGCAGTACGAATCGGCGTTCGCGGAGGGCGACGGTGACATCGTCGTCGTGCGGGTGGGAGAGGACAATCCCGACGTCACGGGGCGCATCGTCGCGCTTCGGGTCACGCTCGAAAATCTGCAGCAGGTATTCGGGGGCGGGCTCGGCCAGATGCTCGAGGGCGACCCGGCCGGCGTGCTCCTGTCGCTCGACGTGCCGGAGAACTTCATGAACCGGCTCCGCCGCTTTCTGGAGGGCGGGCGCACGCAGCTCGGGGAACCGTCCGAAGATTCGATTCCGTACGTGTTGGCCGTGCATTCGCACCTGCCGGCCCCGTTCGCCGCATTGCTCGCCGACGGCGGGGACGCGACCGGCTGGTCGGCCCATCTGCAGACGTCGGCGCAGGTCGAGACGGACTCCGCCCCCAACACGATCGGAATCCTGCGTGGATCCGATCCCGAACTGGCCGACGAGTACGTCATGTTCACCGCGCACATGGATCACCTCGGCGTCGCTCGGGACGTGGAGGCGGGCGCCGATTCGATCTTCAACGGCGCCGACGATGACGGCTCGGGGACGGTCACGATCGTCGAGCTCGCCCAGGCGTTCGCGTCCCTCGAGACGGCGCCGCGACGGTCTCTCGTGTTCATGACCGTGAGCGGAGAAGAGCGCGGGCTGCTCGGGTCGCAGTGGTACTCGGAGCATCCCACGGTGCCGCTCGCTTCGACCGTGGCGGACTTCAACATCGACATGATCGGCCGCAACTGGCCCGACACGATCGTGGCGATCGGCAAGGAGGAGTCGACGCTGGGTCCGCTCGTCGAGTCGATCGCCGCCGCGCACCCCGAGCTCGACATGCAGGTCATCGACGACCTGTGGCCGGAGGAGAGCTTCTACACGCGCTCGGACCATTACAACTTCGCCCGCAAGGGTGTCCCGATCCTCTTCTTCTTCAACGGCGTCCACGACGACTACCACCAGGTGTCGGACGAAGTCGGGAAGATCGGCTACGACAAGATGTCGCGAATCGGGCGGCTCGTGTTCTACACGGGCCTCGCGGTCGCGGAGGCGGACGAACCGCCGCGCTGGGACGCCGACGCCTACGCGAGGGTCGTGGAGGACGCCGCGACCGCGGGCGACGGCGAGGGCGACGAAGGAGGCGGATCGCGTTGAAGCCCTTCGTGCCATCCGCTAGTTTTCAGCGAAGATCGCCGACGATGCGGCGAACTCCCATCAAGGACCGGTGATGGACGACATGTCAGACAACGACGAAATGCCCTACGTGGTGATCGAGCGGCGAAGCTCATCGCTCGGCGCATTCCTCGGCGGCGCCGTGCTGGGTGCCGTCGTCGCTCTCCTGTACGCGCCCAAGTCGGGTGAGGAGACGCAGGCCGACCTGCGGGACGGACTGCGGCGGCTTCGGGACGACGCGGAGGACCGACTGGATGACGTGAAGCGCGAGATGGGGCGTGGGTACGATCGCATGCGCGACGAGGTGACGACCCGCATCGACACGGCGCGGGAAGACCTTCGGCAGCGTCGCGTCCAGGCCGAGGAGGCGGTGAAGGCCGGACGCGACGCCGCTCGCAAGGCACGGGAGGATCTGGAGCGCCGCGTGACGGAGACGAAGGAGGAGTATCGGGAGAAGGTGGCGCGAGCGGCGGCCGAGGCGGCCGACGAGGACGTTGCCACCTCTGCCGAGAGCGACACGGACGAACAGGCCGGCTGAGCGAACGCCGGGCGATCTGGTGACTCGTCACGCGGAGTCCCGGGTCCCCGGCTTCGAGGGCGGCCTCCGCGGGTTGCCCGAATTCTTCCGCGAGGTCTACGACCAGAGCGGGGCCGACAACATCTTCTTCCTGGCGTCGGGCCTGACGTTCAGCCTCTTGCTCGCCGCCGTGCCCTTCCTGTTGTTGATGGTGTCGGCGGCGAGCGCCCTGCTGTCGCCGACCCTCGAAGTGGCGCCGAATACGGCGCTCGACTGGGTGGCCGGCTACCTGCCGGTCGCCGAGACCGTGCGGCGGGACGTCTGGAACTCGCTGCTCGAGCTCGCCGGCATCTCGCGCACGGCTACGCCGATCAGCGCGGTGCTGTTCCTCTGGTTCTCGACCCGCCTGTTCGGCGCGCTGCGCCACGTCCTCGACTCGGTGTTCGACCTGCGGGAAGGGCCGGGCATCCTGCGGGGCAAGTGGATCGACGTGCAGCTCGTGGTGGCGGCGACTCTGCTTCTGCTGGCGAACATCGGCATCACGACGGCCTTCTTCACGATCAGCTCCCGCGTGCTGGCCCGCACGCCTCTGCCGCCGGGGGCGATTTCCGCGGGACT
The DNA here is from genome assembly GCA_050114915.1 of Gemmatimonadales bacterium. Lineage (GTDB taxonomy): Bacteria > Gemmatimonadota > Gemmatimonadetes > Palauibacterales > Palauibacteraceae > JARFPW01. The sequence continues at coordinate 2,677 of JASFRN010000070.1, forward strand.
CAGCTACATCGTGGCGCTCGGCGTGATCTTCCTGATGTTCCTGCTGATCTACAAGTACGTCCCCGCCACGTCGCTGGGCTGGCAGACCGCGATGCAGGCGGCGGTGGTCGCCAGCCTCGGATTCGAAGCGGTGAAGTACGGCCTCAGCTTCTACCTGACCGAATTCGCCGACTTCTCGACGGTGTTCTCGAACCTCGCGACGATCGTGTTGTTCGTCATCTCGATCTACTACACGGCGATCCTGTTCGTCCTGGGGGCCGAGGTGGCGAAAGTCCTCGCCCTGCGCCGCGTGATGCGACACCAGCGTGAGGTGTTCGACGCCGGCTGAGGTCCACGCGCTCGGTGGCGTGTTCCGCGGTGCGCGCCTACATTCGTCGCCGTCCCGCAGCATCCGCAGTGTGGCTTCTGGAGGTCAGGTGGCGAACACGGCCGACGGCCGAAAGACCGTGATCCGCAACCGTAAGGCTCGCCACGAGTTCGAGATTCTCGAAGAGCTCGAGGCGGGCCTGGTGCTCGAGGGGGCCGAGGTGAAGTCGCTGCGCGAGGGCAACGCGTCGTTCACCGATGCGTTCGCCCGCGTCGACAACGGGGAGTTGTGGCTGTACAACCTGCACATCAGTCCGTACGAGCAGGCCTCGATCGACGTGCCGGACCCGACTCGCCCGCGCAAGCTGCTCGCGCATCGGCGGGAGATCGACCGGCTTGCCGCCCGAACGGCGGAGCGGGGACTGACGCTGGTGCCCCTCGACCTTCATTTCACCCGTGGTCGCGCCAAGGTGACCCTCGGTCTCGGGCGGGGTAAGAAGCTGCACGACAAGCGAGAGACGATGAAGCGCAAAGTCATGCAGCGGGAGGTGGATCGTGCGATCAGGTCGCGGGGCGAATCGTGAGGCAGCGGCCGGCCGTCGTGGGCACGGCGGCCGCGTGAAGCGTGCGTGGACCGTGGCCGGCGCGCTGCTGATGGCGGTGGCCGGCGGGGCGCGCGCCCAGGAGTCGTATCCCACGGCGACGTGGACCGGGCTTCCGCCCGACGTGGTCAGCGAGGCCGGCTATCGGTCCGGTTTCGGGACCGGGGTGGCGGCCGGCGGGGAAGCCGTGGAGCTCCGGCCCGGGTCGCCTTTCGTCCGACTCGGCGGGCATCTCGTACAACTCGCGAACCCGCCCTATCTCGCCGACGGGCGCTTGATGGTGCCGCTCGAGCTGCTGGCGCGGCCCGAGTTCCACGGCGGGTCCGGGAACGGGACCGTGGCGAGCGCGAGCGGCTCGGGCCCGTCGGCTTCCGCCGACCGAACCGCGCTGCCCCCGGTCGTCGAAGGTGAGACGTCCCGGCGTCCCGGCCCGTGGCGGGTGGTCATCGACCCCGGCCACGGAGGACAGGATCCCGGCACCCAGAGTCCACGGACGCACGCCCGGGAACGTGACATCACCCTCGCCGTCTCGAAGATGATCTACGAGGAGCTCGACGCGATGGACGGGATCGAGCCATCGCTGACGCGTGATTCCGACCGTTTCATCACGGTTCCGGGCCGTCCGCGGATCGCGGTCCAGCGCGACGGTGACCTGTTCGTCTCGATTCACGTCGACGCCCAGCCGAAGGGGACGACGGCTCGCGGCTTCACCACTTACTACCTCGGACCCGCCCGCACCGAAGAGGGGCGGCGCGCCGCGATCCGCGAGAACACCGTGCCGGGCGCCGATGCCGGCGCCGGACCCGACATCGACCAGCTCGAGTTCATCCTCGCGGGCCTCGACCAGGGCACGCACCTGCAGGAGTCGATTCGCTTCGGAGGCTTCATCCAGAACGAGCTCCGCAAGGTCGTCGACGCGCCCGACCGCGGCGTCCGCTCCGGCCCGTACTGGGTGCTGGTGCGCGCCACGTCGAACATGCCGACCGTGCTCGTCGAGCTCGGGTTCATCACCAACGCCAGCGAAGAGAAGCGGCTGCGGGATCCGAAGGGACAGCGCACGATGGCCCGCGCGATCGCGACCGCCATCCACCGCTACCTGGACGAGAAGCGCGAGCGGCTGGACGCCCTGGCGGGCGGTCGCTGAATGCGTGGCCAACCGCCGTCCTGGGTCATCGTCGTGCTCGCCGCGACGTCGTGCGTCTACTTCAACTCGATGTACGACGCCAACCAGGACTACGAGCTGGCCGTGAAGCGCAGTCGCGAGGGGCGCGAGGTCGAAGCCAGGACACGCTACGACAGCGTGATCGCGATCACCGATCGAATCGTCAAGGAGCATCCGGAGAGTGAATACGCGGCGCCGGCGGCGCTTCTGAAGGCGCGCTCGGAGATTGCCCGCCGGTTGTGGGAATCGGCCGCGGCGACCGCGGCCCGGGTTCCGGCCCTCACCAGCGACTCGTCGATGATCGGGGTGGCGGCGGGGCTCGAGGGGATCGCCCGGCGCGCCGACGCGCAGGGTGCGGAGCTTCGCGAAGCGGAACGCTTGCTCACGAGAGCTCTCGAGAGTGGACCGAGCGCCGAGGACAGCGCCCAGTTCCTGTTCCACCGGGGATTGGCCCGTCTCGATCTCGGAGATGCCGAGGCGGCCGCCGCGGACCTCGAGGCGGTGAGCTCCAAGGAGCGCCTGTCCGCGGACGTGCAGCTCGACCTCGCCCGCGGGCTGGCCGACGTCGGCCAGTACGACCGGGCGATCCAGCTCACCGAGGGCCTGATCGCGGGCAACCGCTACGCCAACTTCGGGCCGGGGATGGACGCCCATCTCGACTCGCTAGTGCGTCGCGCGCCCGACGCGTTATTCACGGCGCTGGGCCACGAGCTCGACGTCCCGGACCCGACGGGCACCAAGCTGGCTCTGCTTCATTACTACCGGGGATATGCCCGCGAGATCGCGGGGGACCCGGAGGGCGCGCTCGCCGAGTATGATCTCGCGAGAGAGGGGTCCGGCCGCGGCCGCTACGCCGCCGAGGCCAACTATCGCTGGGCCCGGCTGCGGATCGAGGAGGCCCGCACCCCGGATGACGTTCTCGCGACTCGGGACGCCCTGCGGGCGACGCAGGGGATCATCGAAGCGGATGTCGTGGAGCGCGTCCAGCGGCTCTCCTCCGCGGTGATCGAGTTCGGTCACCTCGTCGACGCGTACGAGACGCGCGGGGCTACGGCAGCCGAGGCCGCGCTGCGAGCGGCGGAACTCGCCGGTTCCGAGCTCGGGTCCCGCCGCGTGGCGCGCGGCCTGTATCTCAAGTACCTGGAGCTCGCGCCGGACTCTCCGTGGCGCGCCAAGGCGATGGCCGGCGCGATTCTTTACGCCGACTATCCGGCCGGGGAGTGGGCGGGCGACCGGGGCGCCGCCACCGACCGGCGGCTCGAAGATCAGCTGGCCGGGCTTCCCGCGGACGACCCCTACCGGATCAGCTTCGAGGATCTGCCGCGGACACCGCGGGTCGATTCCGCCTACGTGGCGCAGGAGCGCGACCTGCAGCGCCGCCTCGTGCAGATTCGGATGCTGTACGACACGACGGCCGTGCTGATCACGCCGTCGGACACGGCTCCGGCGGAGAACCCGGCGCCCGCGGCCGACGGTGAAGACGGCCAGGTCGCGTTCTGATGGGCCGTTTCCTGCGGCGGCAGGTTCGGGTCCTCGAGAACACGGCGGCGGCGGCGGCGACCTGGTGGCTGGAGCTCGACGCTCCCGAGATCGCGGCGGCGGCGGCTCCGGGCCAGTTCGTCATGATCGGGTTCGGTCTCGCCGGGATCGATCCCCCCTTTCTTCCCCGGCCGTTCAGCATCGGGTGGCGCGGGGAGGATGGACGGCTCGGGCTGCTGGTGCGTGAATTCGGGGCGGGCACCCGCCGACTCGGACGGCTGCGGACGGGCGACGAAGTGCTGCTGCTCGGTCCCCTCGGCCGTCCGTTCGACATCCCCGCCGACCGTCCCCTGGTCTGCGTGGCGGGCGGGGTCGGGCTCGCCCCGTTCCTGTTCCTGGTGCCGGAGGCGGTGCGCGCGGGAGCCCACGTCCGGCTCCTCTACGGGGAGCGGACGGGTGACCGGGTGTTCGATCCGGGCCTCGTGGAGCGCCTGACCGGCCTCGCCCCCCGGGTCTATACGGAGGACGGCTCGATCGGCCGGAAGGGCCTCGTGCTCGACGGGATCTCGCCCGGAGACGGGCCCGAGCTGTTCGGCTGCGGTCCGACGCCGATGCTCCAGGCGCTGGAACGAGTCGCCCGGTCGGCGAACCTGCGGCTGCAGGTGTCCGTCGAGGAGCACATGGGCTGCGGGATCGGCACCTGCCAGGGCTGCGTGGTTCGCGCGGCGGACGGCCGCTGGATCAAGTCGTGCACGGAAGGACCCGTGTTCGAGCGGCGGGAGCTCGCATGGCCGGAATGACGCAGACGGTGTTCGGCGTCGAGTTCCAGTCGCCCGTCCTCCTCGCATCCGGCACCTGCGGGTACGGTCCGGAGTATGCCGACCTCATCCCGCTAGACGACATCGGGGGCCTGGTCACGAAGGCCGTCAGCGTCGAGCCGCGATCGGGCAATCCTCCCCACCGCGTGGCGGAGACGCCGGGCGGGATGATCAACGCGATCGGGCTGCAGAACGTCGGACTCGAGCGTTTCCGGGCCGAGAAGCTGCCCTGGCTGGCCACCCATCTGCAGCGGGCCCGCGTCCTCGTGAACGTGGTCGGGCACACGGTCGACGAGTTCGCCGCCGTCGTTCGTGGACTCGACGACGCCGAGGGGTTCCTGGGTTACGAGCTCAACGTGTCGTGCCCGAACGTGGAAGGCGGAACCCTGTTCGGCACGGATCCGCGGGCGCTCTCCGATCTCGTCGGTCGGATCCGGGCGGCGACCGAGCGTCCCCTCGTCGTCAAGCTGACGCCGAACGTGCCCGACATCGGCCTCTACGCCCGGGTGTGCGAAGAGGCGGGCGCCGACGGGCTGAGCGCGATCAACACCTTCCCGGGCATGTTGATCGACGTCGAGCGCCGCCGGCCGGTGATCGGGAATGTGAGCGGTGGCGTCAGCGGCCCGGCGATCCTGCCGATGGGGGTCTACCTGACCTGGCAGGCGTCCCGGGCCGTGGATCTGCCGATCATCGGGATCGGCGGCATCCGCTCGGCCTCGGACGCCCTGCAGTACCTGCTGGCCGGCGCCCGCCTCGTCCAGATCGGAACCGCCCTGTTCGTGGATCCCGACGCGGCCGTGGGCGTGCACCGGGGGCTCGAAGCGTACATGACGCGACACGGTATCGCCGAACTGGCCGATCTGGTCGGCGCCGTGGAGGTCGCCGACCGGTCCCCCGACGCTTGAACGAGGTGAACCGATGACGGATCCGCAGACCACAGTGCCCGAGGTCATCGTCGCGCTCGACTATCCGGAGCCCGATCCGGCCTTCGCCTTGCTCGACCGGCTGCCCCGGGACGTGTGGGTCAAGGTCGGGCTCGAGCTGTTCACCCGGGCCGGCCCACCGGTCGTGGAGCGTCTCGTGGCGGAAGGCCGCCACGTGTTCCTCGACCTGAAGCTCCATGACATCCCGAATACGGTGGCCGGCGCCGTGCGCTCTGCCGGTCGGCTCGGCGCGGAGTTGCTGACCGTCCACGCGGCGGGTGGGGAAGCCATGTTGCGCGCGGCGGCCGCCGCGGCGCGCGAGGCGGGAGGCGAGCGCCCGTTGCGCCTCCTGGCGATCACGGTGCTGACCTCGCTCGACGACGCGGCCCTGGCCACGGTCATGGGCGCGGGGGCCAGCGTGGAGGACACCGTGGGCCGGCTGGCCGGCCTGGCCAGGGAATCGGGAATCGACGGCGCCGTGTGCAGCGTGGCCGAAGCTCGCGCCATCCGCGTCTCCTGCGGCGGCGACTTTCTCGTGGTCACGCCGGGAATCCGGCTGGCCGGGCAATCGGCGGACGACCAGCGACGCGTGGCCACACCGGCGGTCGCCCGCGCGGCGGGGGCCGACTACCTGGTCATCGGACGTTCGATCACCGCGGCCGACGATCCGGCGGCCGCCCTCGCCCGCATCCGCGCGGAGGTGGCGGACGCCGGCTGAGACGGGCGTGAACCTTCGGGTGCCGCTCGGCCGTATGACCCCGTGGGCAGCGAACTTCAGACACCGGAGGCATACATGGGTATTCTGGCCTGGATCCTGTTCGGACTCATCGCGGGCGCGCTGGCGAAGTGGATCATGCCGGGCGACGATCCCGGCGGCTGTGTTCTCACGACCGTCATCGGCATCGTCGGGGCGTTGATCGGCGGATTCATCGGGACGGCGCTCGGTTTCGGCGGGATCAGCGGCTTCGACTTCCGCAGCCTGCTGATTGCCGTCCTGGGCAGCATCATCCTGCTCTGGCTCTACCGGCTCACCCGCCGGTGAGTTGATGAAGGCGGTCCGCATCTCCCGGCCGGGAGAGCCCGAGGTGCTCGAGCTGGTCGAGCTCCCGGAGCCCGAGCCCGGGCCGGGAGAGGTGGCCGTCGACGTGCGCTGTACGGCCCTGAACCGGGCCGACCTCCTACAGCGGGCCGGACGCTATCCCGCGCCACCGGGCGCCCCGGCCGACATCCCCGGGCTCGAGTACGCCGGCGTGGTGGCGGCCGTCGGATCCGGCGTGGGCGGCGAGCGGGTCGGAACGCGGGTGATGGGACTCGTCCCGGGCGGCGGGTACGCCGGGCGGGTCGTCACACCCGCCGACCAGACCGTGCCGATTCCCCCGGAGCTCGATTTCGTCCAGGCCGCGGCGCTCCCGGAAGCGTACTTCACGGCGTGGGATGCCCTGCGCCAGGCGAGTTTTGCGGCCGGCGAGAGCGTGCTCGTCCACGCGGCGGGCAGCGGCGTGGGCACGGCGGCCCTGCAGCTGGCGCGCGCTTACGGCGCGTCACGCATCCTCGGCACCGCCTCGGCCGGGAAGCTCGCGGCGATCGCGGCCGCCGGACTTCCGCTCGACGTCCCGATCGACTACGAGCGCACGGAGGACGTCGGCGAGGCGATCCGACAGGGGACGGGCGGTGCGGGCGTGGACGTGATTCTCGAGCTCGTGGGCGCCACGTACTGGCAGACCGACCTGCACGCCCTCGCGCCACGTGGCCGGCTGGTGCTCATAGGCCTGGTGAGCGGGGCGCGGGCGGAGACGGATCTCGGCGTGATCCTGCGGCGCCGGCTGACGATCGTGGGAACCGTGATGCGGACCCGCGGAGCCGAGGAGAAGGCGGCGCTCGCGGACGCGGTTCGCCGCGAGCTGGTGCCCCGGTTCGCCGACGGCTCCCTGGCGCCCGTCGTCCACGCGGTCCTCCCGCTGGAGCGCGCCGCGGAGGCGCACGAACTCATGCAGGCGAATCGCAACTTCGGGAAGATCGTTCTCCGCGTCAGTTGATCGCGCTGACCGTCTCGCCCTCCGCGCGTGAAGCCGACGGCTCTCCCCAATCGGCGTCGGGCAGCGACACCGGCTGATTCTCGGCGACCCCCGCCTCGAACCACTCGTGCTTGCCGTCAAGCACGTCGCGCGCCGTGCGGTAGATCGCCGCGTCGTCGTTGTGGCTCATCAGACGGAACAGGTCGGCGATCCGGCGCCTCGACATCCGGCAGAACAGGTCGGCCAGCTCGACGGCGCGCTTCGCGTCGGGCTTCCCGGTTCGCACGAACATCTGGGCCCGCGCGCAGGTGACGGCCATCGCGTAGAGCTCGGCCCCGATGTCGACGCCCCGAAACAGGAGCATCTGCTTCTTCTGCAGGGCGGCGCCGTGCCGGACCATCTTGTGGAACAGGGTGCGCGCCAGCTTGCGGGACGTGCGCTCCACGTATCGGACGTGCGGGGCGAGGGCGCCGTCGAAGCCGCTGCCGGCCCCGAGCCGCGGCAGCCACTGCTTCGGGTACCAGAGCGCGTAGAACAGTCCGACCTTCGGGAGCAGGGCGAGCTTGCCGCCGAGCCCCAGGTCTCCCTCGACGAGTGGACCCGCTATCTGCAGGTGCTTGTCGACCGCCTCCCGGGCGATGAACAGCCGCATGATCTCGCTGGAGCCCTCGAAGATTCGGTTGATCCGGAAGTCGCGCAGCATCCGCTCGGCCGGCACGGGTTCCTCGCCCCGCGCCTTCAGCGAGTCGGCGCGCTCGTAGCCGCGGCCGCCCCGCGTCTGCACCATCTCGTCGACGACCGTCCAACCGTGCTCGGTGTTGTAGAGCTTCGCCAGGGCCGCCTCGAGGCGGATGTCGAAGCCGCCTCGATCGACCATGATCGCCGCCGACTCGGCCACCGCCTCCATGGCGAAGGAATGCGAGGCGATGTAGCCGATCTTGTGCGCCACGGCTTCGTGCTTGCCCACCGGCTGCCCCCACTGCACCCGGGAGGATCCCCACTCGCGGGCGATCTTGAGGGCGATCTTGCCGGTGCCCACGGCGACGGCCGGTATGCTCAGCCGGCCCGTGTTCAGGGTGATCAGGGCCAGCTTCAGGCCCTTGCCTTCGTCCCACAGGAGATTTTCCACCGGCACCTTCACGTCGGTGAAGCGGAAGTTGCCGTTCTCGATGCCGTGGATGCCCATGAAGTGGTTTCGATGCGTCAACTCGACGCCCTCGGAGTCGGTCTCGACGATGAACGCCGAGATGCGACCGCTCTCCTGGTGGCGCGCCATGACCACGAGGAGCTCCGCGATCGTACCGTTCGTGGTCCACAGCTTCTCGCCGCTGATCACGTAGTGCGACCCGTCCTCGGAGAGCCGGTAATGCGTGCTCAACCGGGCGGGGTCGGAGCCCACGTCGTCTTCGGTGAGGGCGAACGCGGAGATCGCGCCGGCGGCCAACCGCGGCAGGTACTTCTTCTTCTGCTCCTCGGTGCCGAACAGCTTCAGCGGCTGGGGCACGCCGATCGACTGGTGGGCCGAAAGGAGGGCCACCAGGCTTCCGTCCACGCTTCCGAGCAGCGCCATCACCTGGTTGTATTCGACCTGGCCGAAGCCGTGGCCGCCGTACTCCGTCGGGATCTTGAGGCCGAACGCCCGCATCTCGCGGAGGCGGTCGATGACGCGCTCCGGCACCTTGCGGTCGCGGTCGATCTTCTCGGAGTCGACCTCCGTTTCGAGCATCTGCATGAGCTCGGCCAGGAAGGCACGACACTCGTCGCTGATGAACTCGTCGGGATCCGGATAGGGGTGGATCAGATCGAGCTGCAGATCACCCAGGAAGAGGTCCCGCACGAACGTGTGATCCGCCCAGCCGGCCTCGCGCGCCGCCTCCGCGACCCGGCGAGCTTCCTCTTCGCTGACGTGAACTCTACCGCCGCTGCCAACTCCCTCTGACGTCATGGTCGCACTCCCTGGTCTATGTGCTTCAACCCGCCGTCCGCTTTTGCCTGAATCTACGGCCCCGAGCCGGTCGTTTCCACGTCGTCGTCGCTTTGCCCCGACGAGCCCCTGTCCCGGTCCTTCCATGCGCCGAGCAGCATGGTGGCGAGGCCGAGCAGGATCTCGTCCACGAACGGAATCGCGTCCGGAAACAGGAGATCGGCGCCGAACACGGCCGCGGTGACGAAGAACAGGGTCGGGAACCGGAGGCGCCCGGCGAAGCGTTTGACGACACGGACCGGCAGTGAGGTAGGAGCCATGCTCGTGAATCTACCCGACCCCGGGTTCCGGATCCATCACGTCGGCCGCGGCGCGCCAGTCGCTTTATCGCTCCGGAGCCCAGGGATAGGTTGACCCGCATGACCTCCAGACCGCACGCCGGCGCAGCTCCCTCGCGGCGCGAGATCGCCCTCGCGCTGCGCGACGTGCGCGAGCGAACCCTGCAGCTGGTAGCGCCCCTGTCCGACGACGCCCTGACCCGGCAGCACGACACGCTGATGAGCCCGATCGTCTGGGATCTCGGGCACATCGGGGCGTTCGAGGAGCTGTGGCTCGTGCGCCGGCCGGGCGAGGTGGCGAGCGAGTCGGAGCTGGAGGAGATCTACGACGCGTTCCGCACGCCGAGATCGGCGCGAGGAGGGCTCGACCTGCCGGCCCGGGCCGCGGTGCTCGACCGCCTGGCGTCGGTGCGTGCCGAGGCGCTGAAGCGGCTGGCGGACGCGGATCTCGACTCCGCCAATCCGCTGTTGCGGGGCGGGTTCGCCTGGGAGATGGTTCGCCAGCACGAGGCCCAGCACCAGGAGACGATCCTCCAGACGATCCTGTTGATGACGTCGGAGGCGTATGAACCCGTGCGGCGGTGGGGCACGGACGGCGGAGCGGCGGACTGTCTCGAAGCTCCGGGCGCCGGTGCGGGCGAAATGATCCGCGTGCCGTCGGGGCCGTTCCAGATGGGGGCGCCACCGACGGGCTTCGCCTACGACAACGAACGGCCTCGCCATCGCATGCATCTCGATGCGTTCGAGATCGGGCGCCATCCGGTGACGAATGCGGAATACGTCGAGTTCATCGCGGCCGGCGGATACGAGGACGCGTCGCTGTGGACGGACGAGGGCTGGGCCTGGGCCCGGGAGGCAGGTCTGTCGGCGCCGAAGTACTGGGTGCCGGAGGGCGAATCGGCGACGCCGGGGGCCACGGCCGCCCGGGAGTTGAGTCGAGATCGGGGCCTGGCGGGATGGACGCGGCGGACCTCGCTGGGCCGCGAGCCGCTGGATGCGGGCGCCCCGGTCGCGCACGTCTGTTTCCACGAGGCCGAAGCGTATGCGCGCTTCGCGGTCGCCCGCCTGCCCACCGAGGCCGAATGGGAGAAGGCGGCCGCCTGGGACCCCGATGCGGTCGCCCCCCGGACCTTCCCGTGGGGCGAGGAGAGACCGTCGGCGAAGCACGCGAACCTCGATCAGCTGCGGTTCGGCACGGTGCCGGTCGGTTCGTTCCCGCTCGGCCGATCCGCCGTCGGGTGCCAGGGGATGCTCGGGGACCTGTGGGAGTGGACGTCGACCGCGTTTGACGGCTACCCGGGGTTCGAGGCCTTTCCGTACCGCGAGTACTCCGCGGTGTTCTTCGGCCCCGATTACCGGGTCCTGCGCGGCGGATCGTGGGCGACGCGCCCGGCCGTGGCTCGCAACACGTTCCGGAACTGGGACTACCCGATCCGCCGCCAGATCTTCGCGGGACTGCGCCTCGCCCGTGACGCCTGAGGCCGGCTCCACCGCGGGCGCCGGGGCGGCCGGCGAGCCGTCGCGGGTGATCGTCCGCAACCTCCTCGACGAGCAGGGAAGCCCGTTCGAGCTCGCCGCCGACGCCCGGCGGGGCCTGACGTCGCACCCGAAGACGATGCCGCCGAAGTACCTGTACGATTCCCG
>JASFRN010000071.1:0-13835 GCA_050114915.1 Gemmatimonadales bacterium
CCCCTTCCCCGCCGTCCTCCTCCTGCCGGGCGGCGGCACGCGCTACCTGACCAACGAACCGGACTACTGGGCCGGCCGGCTCGCCGAGGCCGGGATCGCGGCGCTCGTCATGCACAAGCGCGGCACGGGCGACTCGGACGGCGACTGGGCCTCGTCCACGTTCGAAGACCTCATCGCCGACGCCGGCGCGGCGCTCGAGGCGCTGCGGGCGCGGCGCGACATGGACCCCGACCGCCTGGCGGTGATGGGCTTCAGCCAGGGCGGGCGCCTGGCGCCGATCGTCGCGTCGCGATTCGGCCTCGCGGCGGCGGTCGGGATCTCGGGACCCCAGGTTCCGCCCGGCGAGACCCGACTGTACGCGCTCGACAACGCGTTCCGCGCGGCGGGGATGCCGCCGGAGAATCTCGCGATCGCGATGGAGCTTTGGCGCGAGCACGTGGCTCGCGTGGCGGCCGGCCGCGACCTCGCGCCGCTCGACGCGCGGATCCGCGAGGCCGCGACCCGGATGTCGACGCAGGCGCTGCCGCCGACCTCCGGCGCCTTCGCCCCGTCCCCGATCTTCAACTCGCTCGAGTTCGACGCGGGCCCGGACCTCGCCCGGCTGCGGGCGCCGTTCCTCGCGATGTACGGCGCCGACGACCAGGTCGTGCCGGTGACGGCGAGCGTGCGGGCGCTGCACGCGGCATTCGCGGCCTCGGGCTACGACGGGCTCAACCTGCTCGTCGTGCCGGGCGTGGGACACGGGCTGTCGGTGGATTCGCGGACCCGGCATCCGCTGTACGAGGCGGTACCCGTGGCGTGGCTGGCGGCGCAGCTGGGAGTCGACACTTCAGGCCTGGAATAGAGGTACCGCTGGAAGCCCTCTGAAAATCGATTTTCAGAGAGAGTCGCACACCCCCGTGCCGCGCCCGGCCGAACGTCGGGCAGCGCGTTGGACGAGCGCGGCGTCCGCGGACGCGGACGGTCGCCGCTGAGCCAACGAGAGTCTCTATTATTTGCTCCTCCCGGGGACCTTCCCGATCTTGCGGCATGAAGCCACCTCCGTCGTACCGCCGGTTCTTCGCGGAGTTGAAGCGCCGGCGCGTGTTCCGCGTGATGGCTGTCTACGGGGCGGTCGCATTCGGCGTGGTTCAGATCGCCGACATCGCCTTCCCTCGGCTCGCCCTGCCGGACTGGACGGTTACGCTCGTCCTCCTTCTCTCGCTCCTCGGCTTCCCGATCGCGATCGTGCTCGCCTGGGCATTCGAGCAGACCCCGGAGGGCCTGAAGCGTACGCTGAAGGCAGACCCGGAGGAGATCTCCGAGATCGCCTCCGCGCCGGCGGCGCAACGATGGCCGGTGGGTGTCGCCGCGGCCGGAGGCACGGCCCTCTTGCTGATCGGAGCCTGGTGGGTGCTCGACGGCCCCGGGACGAGCACCGCTCGCCAGACGCTGCGTCCCGACGAGCCGGTCGAGTCGATCGCCGTCCTCCCCTTCGCCGACATGAGCCCGGAGGGCAACCAGGCGTACTTCGGGGACGGTCTGGCCGAAGAGCTGCTCGACGCGCTGGCCAATGTCGAGGGCCTCACCGTCGCGGCGCGCACCTCCTCCTTCCGGTTCCGCGGCGCGGACGTCGACATCGGCGAGGTCGCGGACAGGCTGGGCGTGCAGACCGTGCTGGAGGGAAGCGTACGCAGCGGGGGCGACCGGGTGAAGATCACGGCCCAGCTCGTGAACGCGGACGGCTTCCACCTCTGGTCGGAAACGTACGATCGCACGGTCGACGAGATGGCGGACCTGATCGGCGTGCAGGAGGAGATCGCCCGGAGCATCGTGGAGGCCCTTTCCCTCGCCCCCGATGTCGCGAAGGGCGAGGCGCTCGAGACGCTCGTCGCCCAGGGGACGGACGACCTGGAGGCCTACAACGCCGTGCTCCGCGGGCGCCATATGATGGCGCAACGGACCCCCGCGGGCCTCGACGGCGCGGTGGAGCAATTCGAGCGCGCGGTCGACCTCGACCCCGACTACGCGCGGGCCTGGGCAGACCTGTCGATCGCCCGGAGCCTCATGTACGGGTGGGGCTTCCGGCGCGACAGCGCGACGATGCAGCGGGGCAAGGAGGCGATGGAGCGGGCGCTCGAGCTCGACCCGCGCCTGGCCGCGGCACATGCCGCCCGCGGGTACATCAACTCGTTCGTCGAATACGACTCCGTGGTGGCCGACCGCAGCTTCGCCCGCGCCATCGAGCTCAACCCGCGGTTCGCCACCGCCTATCAGTGGCGCGGTGAGACCCTCAGCGAGCACGGCGCCCACGAGACCGGGATCCGCTACCTCGAGACGGCGCTGGAGCTCGACCCCCTGTCGCCGATCATCATCGTCGACCTCGCCGATGCCTACGATCGCGCGGGCCGCTGGCACGAAGCGGACTCACTGTACGCGGAGGCGATGGCACTCGAGCCGAATTACCGGCCTGCCCTCGAGGGGCTGGTGAGGCATGCGATGCGGAACGGCGACGCTCCGGCCCACTTCGACTATGTCCAGCGGCTCGAAGCGGCGTCGGAGGGCGTGGATGCGCGTATGCTCTACTTCATCCGGGATGACGTGTTTCACGCCGCATTCAACGCGCGGGATCACGAAACCGTCGTGCGCTATTTTCGGGCCATGCTCGAGACGGAGAGCTCCGAACGGCCGAAGAACGACCTCCTCACCTACCTGTTTTCGCTGAACGAGGTGGAGGGGCCGGACGCCGTCCGCGCGTTCATGGACCGGGCGCCGGACGTGACGGACGCGGACTCGCTCGCGCTGCTGGCCGGGCGTGCCTACGCCTCGCTCCTGGCGGGCGACACGACGGTGGCCCGGGCCGTGCTCGATCGACTCCCGAGCGACGACGCAATGCCCGCCAGGATGCTCCTGTCGACGGCCCTCGGGGACGTCGAAGCGGCGCTGGTCCAGGTGGCCGATATGCAGCGGTGGTATGCGGAGGAAGGGAGAACCCCGAACGTGTATTCCCGATTCTGGTTCGACCACTCCCCGTTCTTCGACGTGGTTCGCGATCGTCCGGAGTTTCAGGCGATCCTGGATCAGGCGGAGCCCTACACCGGCCCGGGCTCCGAGGCATCCGGCGCGGGAGTCGCCCCGGCCGCGAACTGAGGAAGGCGTGGCGCTCCGAACCGGAGTCCGGTCAGCCGAACGTCGCCGACAGCGAGTGGACGAGCGCGGCGAACGCGGTCGCGAACAGGACGACGAAGATCACCCAGAACACGGTCCACCAGCCGCCGTTCTCTTCGACGCCCGTGGGACCCGCGCCCGCATCGGCCGGTCGATCCGTCGTATCGTTCATCCGCTCCTCGCTCACGTGCCGAACTCCCACAGGCGGGACAGCCACATCCAGTCGAGGCCGTAGAACAGCGCCATCACGAGCAGGAAGAACACGACCATCGCGAAGGTGCCGCGCATCGAGAACTCGTGCACCGGCCGGTCGTCGTCCGCGCCGAGCGACAGCGGCACGGGCACGCGCATCCGCGCTTCTTTCCCGAACAGCAGCGAGCCGACGGCGACGACGACGAAGATCACGCCGGCGACGACGGCCAGCACGGCGGCGATCCCCATGATCGTGTACATCGGCCCGGCCGCGGCGAAATTGAAGTCGGTGCCGGGAATCGACATCGTGATCGGGTCGCGGCGCGGGGCGCCGTAGACGATCCCGGCCTCCATCATCGCCATCGCCGCGATCGACATCGCGAGCGCGTACAGGTGTGGCTGCAGCCGCGCCCAGAAGTCGAGCACCCATTCCTTCGCGAAGAACAGCCGGATCACGTAGTAGAGCAGCCCCATGAACGCGAGCGTGGTCCCGACGGCCACGGTGCCGTGGAAGTGGCCGGGCACGGCGAGCGTGTTGTGGCGCAGGGTGTTGAGCTGCATTTGCCCCATCAGCACGCCGGTGATCCCGCCCAGGAAGCCGAACAGGATGATGCTCCAGGCGGTGGCCGAGAACCCGGGATCGTGCCAGGGCGCCGTCTTCAGCCAGCCGAACCAGGAATCGCCGCCGAGGCCACGCTTACGGCGCCCGGCCTCGAGCCCGGCCGGGATCGCAAACGCGTGGATGAGGCTCGCCAGCACGGCCCCGTACATCGCGTACGACGTGTTCCACATCTTCCAGCCGGGGCTGAGTACGGGGTCGGCCATCAGGTGGTGGGCCGCGCCCATGTTGATGAAGAACAGGTAGAGGACGAAGGCGCTGCGGCTGACCTTCTCGCTCACGACCTCGGCGCCCGCGGTGAGCCAGGTCATGAAGTACCAGACCGTGATCATCGCGGCGAGATTGATCTGCTGCGATCCGTGGCCGATGATCCAGTACATGTGCCGGTACCAGGCGGCGTCGATGTGCTCGACGACGCCGATCCGCCACAGGAAGGTCGGGATGTAGGTCGCCAGCCCGCCGAGCAGCGCCTCCACCGCGATGATGCTGGTGATGAACGCTCCGAACGTCACCAGCGGCAGCGTCTTTCCGGGCTCGTCGCGCTTCTGCTGCCAGATGCAGGCGAAGAACGGCAGCGCCGCCAGCACGGTCCCGAGGATGAACACGATCGCGCCCAGGTAGAACAGCGGCGAGCTCTGGAGCGGCGCGTACGAGGTCAGCAGCGGCTGGTTGTCGGGCGCCGCGGTGGTCCAGATCGCGTACTCGATGAGCAGCGCCCCACCGAGCATGATCGCCCAGCCGGTCTTCGCCAGCCACGAGGCGGGCAGCTTCCGGCCCAGCACGATCGGCCCACCCACGTAGAGGATGGCGACCTCCATGAACACCATCCAGAAGATCAGCAGGTTCCACGCGTGCAGGCTGAGGAACTTGTAGAAGTCGCCGGGCGGCAGGAGGCCCACGGCCTCCCAGCGGGTGAGCGCCACGAGGAGCGCCGCGATCCCGCCGACGATCAGCGCCACGACCGCCGTGAGCCCGAACATCTTCACGGGCACCTCGGCGCTGCGGTGGATCCGCAGCCCCGTCACCCCGCAGGTGCGGAAGCCGTCGGCGTCGTAGTCCATTTCGAGCAACCCGATCGCCATGGTCAGCCTCTCACTCGACGATGATCTGGCCGTGCATGATCCGGTGACCCACGCCGCAGAACTCGTTGCACTGGACGTCGTAGACGCCCGGGTGCTTGAAGGTCATCGGCATCGTCCACTCGTAGCCGGGCAGGACCTGCAGGTTGAATTGCTCGATCAGCTCGTCGCGGCGGTGCAGGCCGAATCCGTGCTGCACGTCGAAGCTGCCGAAGTGGAAGGTGTAGGTCTTCCCCACCTCGAGGACGACGGGCAGCCCGGTCCACGTCCACTGGCGCGCGCCGACATAGACGTCGTCGCCCGGCGGCACGATTCCGCGGTCGGTCTGCTCGGCGGACTCCATGTAGGCCTCGACCTTCGCCTGGTAGGCCTCCGGAGCGATCTCGTGGGTCGGGCCCGTCGGGTTCTGTGCGCCCACCGCACGCCAGCCGACCATCCAGCTGAACAGGATGAGGCAGGTGAGGATCGCGATACCGAGCCAGCGGCGCTCGTGCCGGTTCACCGACCAGTTCCACCAGACGCCTTCCGGCGACGCGACGGGAGAGCTCACGTCAGCCCGCGGGCCCGGTGTTGGCGAGGTCGATCAGACCCCAGACGACGTAGGAGAGGAAGAAGAAGACGATCGCGGCCAGCGCCAGGACCCAGATGCTGTTCAGCAGCCGCTGGGGCCACGGCACGTCGTTACGGCCTGTCGGGTGGTCGGCCATCTGGTCTCCCGGATGCGTGCGGGCGCTTCATGGGAGCGTCGTCCACCGGCGATGGAGCGGCCGGCGAACGACGAGAATGATTGTCCCGGTCGCCTTCCGCCGTCAAGCCGGGCGGTCTCGGGACGCTGCCCGAGTTCATGATCGAGATCGAGCTGGAGGCGCACCGGGCGGAGTAGGCGGGACGGGCATCTGCAGCCGGCGGGCCACATCCCGGCGTGAATGCACTCCGAGCTTGGCGAACACATACTCGGCATGATGGCGGACCGTGTGCTGGCTGATCCCGAGCGCCTCCGCGATTTCCTTATTCGTCAGCCGGCGGGCCAGCAGCTCGGCCACCTCGGCCTGGCGGGGCGTCAGTCCGAAGCGCTCGGTCGGGGGTCGGTCCGCCTCGACTTCGCACACTGCGACGACGAGCCGTGGATTCGGATCCGCATCGGTCGCGCGCAGCACCGAGGCATTCAGCAGAAACTCGCGGTGCTCCAGCCTGATCCGGTGCCTCGGGAGCTTACTTCCCCGGCCGGTTCCGTCCTCGGCCCGGCGTGCGAGCTCGCGGGCCAGGTTGTCGCAGGTGCGGTGCAGCGTCTGGCGCTCGAAGGGGGATAATCCGAGATCACGGCAGGCGGCGGTTCGGTGCAGCGGCTGGCCGGCCATGTCATACAGTACGAGCTGCACGTCGAGAGCGTCGAGAAGCATCAGGAACCGCTGTCGCTGCCGGGCCAGCATGCCCGGATCGAAGCCCGTGCCGTTCATGAATGACCTCCCCCCGTCGAGTCCCCGCAATCGACCCGTCTCGCCCATGGGATGCAAACGCCCCGGACATTCTGTCCCATGCGCCCGGCCTTGCGGGCCCCTACAGTTCGGCTCCGACTGCGGGCTCTCCGAGTAGCCCGGTATCGACACGACGCGTTTCGCGACCGCCGTGGTCGCACCGGACTCCAGGCCTCGGAGGTCAGAATGCAGCCCGCCCGCGCGCTTCGGTTCGCCATCCTTTGTTTCGTTGCCGGCGCCTGCCAGGACGAGTCGTCTCCCTTCGCTCCGGCTCAAGAGTCGCCCGACGTCGCGACCGCGGACGGAAGTCCGCTCGATGCCATCTCCGACGCCGTCAGGGGCGGCAACGCCCACTTCTTCTGGCTCCCACCGATGGTGGGTCACCCGGACGAGTTCAACGGACCATTCGACGGCACGCTCGAAGCCGTGGTGACGATCTGCGAGCTGTCGGACTGCGTCGGCACGACGATCGCACAGCTCTCCGTCGCGGGTGGAGGCGTGACGATCGAAGACGAGACGTACAGGGCGGAGTGGGACACCGGAGCTTCCGACGCGACGGACGGAACGACGTACCGGGCTGCCGTGTCGGTGGCCGGCACCCGGATCGGGTTTGCCGACGTCGTGCTGGCCGCCACGGGTGGCGAGGCGAAGAACCTCACCACGGGCGAGACGATCGGCCTCAAGGACGGGCGGACGCTTCCCATCAAGTTCCGGCTCGAAGAGGGCGTCGCCTTCGTCGTCGATCCCGCGGTCGGCCAGACGATCGCGGCGCTGGACGGCGAGGTCGAGGTCGAGGTGCCACCGGGCGCCCTGACGACCGAGACCGCGATCACGGTGGAGGAGTCCGAACCGACCGGAAGTGCGCTCACTTCGATAACGTTCGGACCAGCCGGTACCACGTTCAGTGAGCCGGTTCCGGTGACCATCGGCTACGATCCGGCCGCTCTTCCACCCGGCGTCGCCGAATCCGACCTCGCCCTCAACCTGCTCGACGACCAGGGCCGCTGGATCGTCCTCCCGGGCAGCCAGGTCGACGAGGCGACCGACGAAGTAACCGCCCCCTTCCACCATTTCAGCACCGGGGGCGCCGGCCCGGCCGAGCTCGCGATCTTTTGTCCGGGCGACGGCATTCCTGAGACTTTCGAGCTGCTCGAGGACGCCGTCGCCGCGGTGATGGCCGGTGGAACGATCGAAGTGTGCGACGGGACGCACACCGTGAGCAACGTTACCGTCGACAAGGCCGTGACGTTCGAGGGCGCGGCCGGCACCCTGCCGACGATCACGACCGGCGGCGATCGATTCGGCGTCACCTTCACCTCCGCTTCCGGCACCACGACGATCCGTAACCTGCGGTTCGAGACCCTGTGGAATCTCGGCTTCGACCACTTCGTCGGGTCCGCTCTCCGCGTCGGAGGCACCGGCCCGCTTCCGTACGATCAGGTGGTGATCGAGGACGTGGAGTTGCACGTCGCGGACGGGTCGAGCGGGGAGAACGCCGGGTCCGGCGCGTGGATCTTCGGCAGCGACGTGGCGGGGGCGCACGTGACGGTCCGCAACGTCACGTCGACCGCGGGTGGGGCAGGTCTCTACATCTTGACTCTGAGTGAAGCGACCCGGGGCGCCTCGGTGGACGTCCAGAACTCCTCGTTCTCGAGCCCCGGCAGGTACGGGATCCTGGTGACGTCCCTCTCCGTGAATTCGGCGTCCGGCGCGATCAGCGACGTGGACATCGACAACGTCGACGTGACCGCCAACCTCGGCGTCTACGTGACCGGGGGTAACGGTGGCGTCGGCGGACGGGTCGACGTGACGAACTCGTCGTTCAGCGGCGGAGCCCTGTGGTATCAGTCCGGTGGAACCGGGCTGATCCAGAACAACACGATCGACTGTGCGCACGGGTCGGCCTGCATCCGCGTCCGCTCGGACGGGGGGTCGTCGCAAGTGGAACCGGTCCGCATCATCGGCAACCAGATCACCCCGCTCAACGCCAGCCACGCCCGGGCCATCTGGCTCACGGAGCTCGATGCGGGACCATTCGAGGTCCGGGACAACGTGATCAGCGGGTCGATCACGGGCGGGGATCGCTCCGATCCTGCAACCTACACGTTCGGCGAGGGGATTCTCTTCCATTTCCTCGAGGCAGGCGGCGAGGTGACCGGAAACACGATTAGCGGCACTTTCGTCACGTTCTCGGCCGAGGGCGGTACGGCGAGCGCGAGCGTCGACGACAATACGGCCAGCCAGTCGTGGGCCCCTGTCAGTGTGGTCAACGGCGCGCAGATGACGGCTCACAGCAACGACTTCACCGACTACCAGGCGGCGATCGACGCGAACGAGCCGTTCGGAACCGGCGACCTGACCTGCAACTGGTGGGGAGCTTCCACGGGTCCGACCGGCCTGTTCCCGAGCATCGCCGCCGACGTCTACACGCCGTGGGCGACGGCGCCCGTGGCCGGTACGAGCACGACGATTTGCAGCGGGGGGCCGTAGGGGCGCTCACAGGACATCGTGACGCAACGCGGCGTTACTCGACCTCGATCACGTGGCTCCAGGCGCCCTCCCAGTCCTGGGGGACGCCGGTGAACGTGAGGCGGCCGAATCGGTCCTCGCCCAGCAGCGGCATCGAGCCGTGCCAGGGCCAGAGGTTCGGCGGTCCGCCGGCGGCGAGGTAGAGATCGGGGGCCACGGCCACGGTCTGCCGCAGCTCGAGAGTCTCGGGATCGAAGCGCCGCAGCAGGAGATCGCCGCCGAAGGAATCCGTCAGCTCCGCCAGCCAGAGTCGGTCTCCGACGAGGGACAGCGCCCATGGATCGTCGGCGATGGGCTTCTCCCGGAGCACCTCCCCGGACGTCCGGTCGACGACCTGGAGCCAGGCATTCGACGGCGGGAAACGCTCCTTGAAGCGTACGACGTAGAGAGGTCCGCCGCTGTCGCCGAAACGGACGGCTCGGACGATGCCCCCCGGTGGATCGTCGAACACGAGATTCCCGCCCGCGTCGAAGACGAGAAGCCGCGATGGCCCGGCGAGCGCGGCCCACCCGTCGTCGGACACGCTGAACTGCGCTTTCGGCATGCCCCTTCCAGCTTCTTCGAGCACTGGCGCGGCATTGCGGTACACGACGTCGTAATGCGGTACATAGAGGAGACACGTACCGTCGCCGAGCGCGACCGGCGCGGCGAAATCGAAGAACGGTGGCGGCGCCTCCGGATAACAGTCGAGCTCCTCCACGGGGTGTGGTTCGAGACCGGCCTCCCACAGCCGGTAGTCGGGGGGCAGTGAATCCGGCCCCGGAACCCGACCTACGAAGTGGTTCGCCCGGGTCGACGGTCCCGTCGTCAGCCAGACGAACGACTTCTCCTCGGCCAGTCCCGGCGGAATCCACTCGAACTCGCGCGTCGGCTGCTCCGGCCAGACTCGCGCGATGCCTTGCTGCGACGTCTCGCGGTTGAAGACGCCGCAGTAGCCTTCGAAATAGAGGGCCTCCCCGACCGCGACGAAGGCGAAGTCGACCGGGGGCACGAAGCAGGGGAAGACATGGCCGCTCGCGACGACACCGAGGATCCGCGCCGAGATCGACGCCTGCACATACGGCGAGACCACATCGACACCGGAGGTGCCGGCGGGCAGAACGGGTACGTCGAACTCCATGCGGTCGTCGTCCAGGCGCCGGACGTCCACCTCCTCGCCACCGACGAGAACGGCGGGGTCGAGCTCGAGACCGACGAACCCGTCGGAGACGAGGATCCCCGTGGAGCCCGAGCTCAGGGGCCGCGTTTCGAGCGTGACCTCGTACGGGCCACTGGTATCCGGGCCGGCGGGGTCCGGGTCGTCGGCGTTGCAGGCGGCGAGAGCCGGTAAGCACAGCAAGGCCGCCAGGGAGATCGAGACACGTCGTTCATGAGCGATCATGGGTGCCGACGAACTTAGACACTCGGCATCGCGGGCACCAAGAAATCGCCGTTCGGCCTCTCGCCCGTGTACATTCCCCCCATGTTCGACTCGATCGAAGCCCTGCACGACGCGCTCGCCGAGCGCGGGTACTTCGCGGACCCCGACCTCGCGACCAGCCTCTTCCTCGCCCTCAAGATGGAGAAGGCGCTGTTTCTCGAGGGCGAGCCGGGGGTCGGGAAGACGGACGTGGCGCGCGTGCTGTCGGAGATCCTCGACACCCCGCTCATCCGCCTGCAGTGCTACGAGGGTCTCGACCTCGCCCAGGCCGTCTACGAGTGGGACTATCCGCGGCAGCTCCTGGCCATCCAGGCTCGGACCTCGAACGGCGGAAAGCGCGGCGCGGGCGGCGACCCCGTCGCCGACATCTTCTCCGAGGACTACCTGCTCCGCCGTCCCCTGCTGAAGGCGATCGACCACAGCCACACCACGGCGCCGGTGCTGCTGATCGACGAGCTCGACCGGGCGGACGAGGAGTTCGAGGCGTTCCTGTTCGAGCTCCTGGGCGAATTCCAGATCACGATCCCCGAGCTCGGCACCTACCGGGCCGAGCACCGGCCCGTCGTGATCGTCACCTCGAACCGTACCCGCGAGATCCACGACGCGCTCAAGCGCCGCTGCATCTACCAGTGGATCGACTACCCGGACTTCGACCGCGAGATGGAGATCCTGCGCCGCAAGGTGCCCGAGGCGCCCGCGACCCTGACGCGCGCGATCGTCGAGTTCGTCCAGCGACTGCGGCGGGTCGAGCTCTACAAGCGCCCGGGCGTCTCGGAATCGCTCGACTGGGCGCGCGCCCTCACGCACCTCGGCGCCGACCGGCTCGACGGGGCGCTCGTCGACCGCACGCTCGGCTTCCTGCTCAAGTACCAGGACGACGTCGAGGCCGTACGCGGCGCCCGGGCCGCCGCCCTGCTGGAGGAGACTGCGGCAGACAGCTGACCGCCTCCTTGCTCCGCCTTCTCACGCCGCCGATACTGCAGCCATGTCCGAGATTCCTTCCTACCAGCGCTTGTTCGCCGAGCTGAAACGGCGGCGCGTATTCCGCGTCATGACCGTGTACGGAATCGTCGGCTTCGTCGTGCTCCAGGTCGTCGACCTGGCGGTCCCCGCCCTGCTCCTGCCCGAGTGGACGTACCGGCTGGTCGCCTTCCTGCTGCTCCTCGGCTTCCCGGTCGCCGTCTTGCTCGCGTGGGCATTCGAGGCGACCCCCGAGGGCCTGAAGCGCCAGAGCAAGGCGGACGAGCACGAGCTGCGAGCGATCGCCACCGCCCCCGCCTCGCGGCGCTGGCCGGCCGGACTGCTCGCGATCGCGGGACTCGGTCTCGTCGTGTGGGGCGCCTGGCACGTGGGTCGTCGCTCGGGGGAGGGAGAAGCCGCCGTGAGCACCGCGGACGGAGCGCAGGTCGCGAGCACGACGACCGGGCGCAAGGCCTCGAACGCCACCGCGTCGATCGCCGTCCTTCCGTTCGTGAACATGAGCTCCGACCCCGACCAGGAGTACTTCTCCGACGGGATCTCGGAAGAGCTCCTGAACCTCCTGGCCCACATCCAGCACCTGAACGTGGCGGCGCGGACCTCCTCGTTCGCGTTCAAGGGCCAGAACGTCGGCATCCCCGAGATCGCGCAGCAGCTCGGCGTCGAAAACGTGCTCGAGGGCTCGGTCCGCAAGTCGGGCGACGAGGTGCGGATCACGGCGCAGCTCATCCGAGCCAAGGACGGCTTCCACCTCTGGTCGAAGACGTGGGACCGCACGCTCGACGACATCTTCGCGATCCAGGACGAGATCGCCGCCGACGTGGCCGAGCAGCTGCAGGTGACCCTGCTCGGCAAGCCGACGAAACCCGAGGTCGACCCGGAAGCATACAACCTGGTGCTCCAGGGACGCTTCCTGCGGGAGCAGGGGTCACCGGACGGGGTGCGCCAGGCGGGCGAGCTGTTCCGGCAGGCGCTGGCGATCGACTCGACCTACACTGAGGCCTGGTCGCAGCTGGCCCGGCAGAAGATGTTCCTCGTCTTTCTCGGGACCCTCACGGTCGCGGAAGGCGAACGCCAGGCCACCGACGCAGCCCGCCACGCGCTGGCCATCGATCCGGAGAGCGCCTCGGCGTACGCCGCTCTCGGAGCGATCGCCGTCTACCTGCAGAACGACCCGCAAAAGGGGACGGTGTACTACCACCGCGCGCTGGAGCTCGACCCGGCCAACTTCGACGTCCTCACCGCTTCGGGACTGCTGCTCAGCGACATCGGGCGCTACGACGAGGCCATTCCGGTAATCAGCTACATGGTCGAGCGGGATCCGGTGAACCCTAGTCTGCACGACCAGCTGGCGACCACGCTCCGCCTGGCCGGTCGCTGCGACGAAGCGATCCCGTCCTATCGGAGGTCCCTGGCCCTGAGTCCCGAACGACCTTCGGTGCACCACGAAATCGCCATCTGCCTGCTCGAGCAGGGCAAGGCCGAGGACGCTCTACGGGAGGTCGCGCTCGAACCCGACGACGAGTACCGGATCAAGCTGACCGCGATCATCCAGCATGCCCTCGGCCACGAGACGGAAGCCCGAGCGGCGCTTAGCGAGCTGCGGGAGAAGTGGGGCGAGCGCTGGCCCTCGGAGGTCGCGCAGATCTACGCCTACATGGGCGACGCAGACGCCACCTTCGAATGGCTCGACCGGGCGATCGCCCTGGGCGAGGACGGCCTCGACCAGCAGTTCGCGTACTGGTTCTACGACCCGGTTCGGAAGGACCCGCGCTGGCAGGAGTTCCTGGACGAGACCGGGACCTCCAAAGAGCAGCTCGACGCGATCGAGTTCGAGGTGCCCCTCCCCGGCTGAAGCGCGCCAATCCGCCGATTTGTCCCCAACTCTTCACGCGTATCCCGATGAGCATACGACATGCTCATGAGCATGCGGAACACTCATGAGCATGTCGCGTGTGCATGACGAGGGCGCCGCGCGGCATCTATGTTTCGGCATGATGCGTACGCTCCTCGACTCGTTGCTCGACTTCGGCCATCGCCTGCGCGGCGCCGGGATCCCGGTCACGACGCGCCAGGTGGCCGAGCTCGCCCGCGGGCTCGAGCTCACCGGGCTCTCCGACCGCGACACCGTGTTCCGCACCGCCCGCTCGCTGCTCGTCACGCGGCACGACCAGTTCGAGACCTTCCGGCGCGAGTTCGACGAGTTCTGGCGCGACCCGCTGACCCCGGGCCCGGGCGGCGGCGCGCCCCGCACGATGCCGCCCGCCCCCCGTCACCGGCGCGAGAAGAAGTTCACGGTCGCGACGTACATGGCGTTCAAGGCGCACGAGGACGCCGAGGAGCTCGACGTCGCCGATCGCTCGGGCACGTTCACGACCGAGGAGGTCCTGCGAACG
>JASFRN010000072.1:0-13806 GCA_050114915.1 Gemmatimonadales bacterium
CTACCGCGGCGTCTTCGCGGAGGGCTGGAGGGACGTCGATGCCGGACCGGCTCATCCCGAGGGGCGCGAAGATGTTCTCGCGGAGGTATGACGCGTAGTCGGTTCCCGATACCTGTTCCACGAGATGACCCGCGAGGGTTACCCCATAAGTGTCGTAGGCGCTGACGTCGCCCGGCGGACGAATCCGCACGAGGTTCGCGCCGATCCATTTTCCGAGAGGGACGACGGCCTCTGCAGACCTCGCGTGACGGTCGAGGCCGATCTGATCGAAGCCGGCCGTGTGCGTGAGCAGATTCCTGACCCGCACCGGCTCGGCGAAAGTCGCGGGTACGTGCACGTCGCGGAGATAGTCGTTGACGTCGGCGTCGAGGTCGATCGCCCCCCGGTCCACCTGCTGCATGACGGCGATGCCGGTCAGGACCTTCGTGATCGAGCCGATGCGAAAGATGGTGTGCCGCGCGTCGACCGGGTCCTCCGAGTACTTCTCGCGATCACCGAACCCCTGCGCGTATACGAGACGTCCGCCCTGTACGACAGCGACGGCGGCACCCGCCACGTAGCGGTCGGTCATGCGGTTGATGATCACCGGTCTGAGCAGGCTGTCGAGTGCCGGAGCTGAGAGAAGGGAGCGCTGGAGTTTGGGCCGCGTCGCCAGGTGCTCCTGTGTGACGAGCCCTGCGCCCTGGAGGGCGGCAGGCGTCCAGACGGCCAGCGCCAACAAGCCGGCGAAACCAGCCCCGACCAGCCGGGTGGTCAGCGGGGCCGGGGAGCGATGCAGAGTCTCCGGATCGAGCACCGTACGTATTCGTTCGGAGAGCATGCAATCGCCAGCGATCGACAGGGTCGCCGCAGCGCTGGAGGCGCCGGTCATGCGGCGCCAACAGTCGAGCAGGTAGTCGGCATAAGCAGACGGGCGGATCCCTCCGTCGACGACGCGGCTGTCGGCGGCGATCTCCTGGACACGGCTGGCGCGCCGGACCGCGAGCCAGACGAGGGGGTTGAACCAGAACAGGGCGGCGGCCACCTCGGCGGCCAGACTCAGCGTCACGTCTCGCCGTCGCACGTGCGAGAGTTCGTGCATAAGCACCATCTCGCGGGTTCCGCGGGGAGCCGAAGCGAAGTCCTCGGGCAGGAACACCGAAGGGTGGAGTGCGCCGCCCACAGTTGGATGTTCGACGTCCGGGTGATGGAGGAACCGGGGCTTTCGGCGCAGCCCGAGTCTCCGTGCGGTGCGGACGGCGAGCTCGATCGTATCCTCGTCGACGACGGGCGAAGCTTCGCGGAAGAGTCGCCGGAGGGCGAGTCGCCGTCGTGCGACACGCGACAAGAGCAAGATGACACCGGCCAGCCAGGTCCCGAGGACCGGGAGCCAGGGGGTGGAGGAGGCCGGCCGCAGCGATCTCACCTCGGGCGCCGGCTCTCCGGGGAACTTACCAGCCGCCGCCAGGCCATAATGGACGTCGGGCCCCGACGCTTCCCGCCCAGAGCCGCAGGACGAGGCCAGACAGCCCACCGGACCGGGCCGGAGAGCCACGAAACCTGCGAAGGAAGCGGGCGCGACGATCAGTGCGCACCACAACACCAGGTGGCGGAGGGCGCCGGAGAACTGTCGTCGACTCAACGCGAGTGCCGCGATCAGGCAGATCGCCCCGGCGACAGAGGATAGCAGCAACGCATCGAGCGCCACGTGTAACGCGATCGAACCGGTCATCGTCCCTCCCTCCGCGCGCGCTCGACAAGTCGCTTCAATTCGGCGTAATCGACGTTCTTTCGGTGCTTCGTCACATCCAGCAGGGCCTTCATCGCGTGCGCAGGGTCGTCGTCGAAAAACGTCTTCATTACGTGTGAGAGCGCCGCGCGCGAGGCCCGCGAGCGGGCGACGACGGGAGAGTAGAGATACTTCAGATCCTTCTCCCGATGCTTCACGAGAAGCTTGTCTTCAAGCTCGCGGAGCACGGAGCGCACCGCCGAATAACTGAGATCTTCCGGCAATTCCCGCCGGACGTCGGCAACGGAGCCTTCTCCGAGCCTGTAGAGAATGTCGAGCACCTGGCGCTGCCTCGTGCGAACAGCTTCTCGAGTCATTGCATACCTATGCCGCAAAAGGTGTACATGTTTGAGCACAGTGTGCATATTTGTGCACTAGCGCAAGTCGGCTCGGAAGATGGCGTCGCGAGACCTATTGCCGTTTCGAAATCCAGTCGTATTCGTAAATGCGCGGGGCGTTTTTCACTCCTGTTCTGGAGAAGCGAGAAATGGCACCAGCGAAGAAGGCTCCGGCCAAGAAGAAGGCTCCGGCGAAGAAGGCGGCGGCGAAGAAGCCGGCTGCCAAAAAGAAGCCCGCTGCTAAGAAGAAGCCCGCCGCCAAGAAGGCCCCGGCGAAAAAGACGGCGGCCAAGAAGAAGAAGTGAAGTAGAGTTTCTGTCGTTTCGTCGTGCAGTCAGGCAGGAGCGGGAGCCGCGTACGTGCCCCGTGGCGCGGCTCCCGGCAGTTCTTCCCTCCGGCTACAGCGGCGCCCGGAACTGAGGGTTGACCGACAGCGTCCACTCCCAGATTCCGTCGTCGAGGCCCCGGACGACGTCCAGGCGCACGAGGTCGTAGACGATCGACACTCCGCCGCCCAGGGCGGGGCGGAAGCCCCCCGTGTCGGGTATCCGGTACTCGCGCGGTGAGGCGTCCGCTGCGGTTCCCGGAAGGCGGACCAGGTCGTCGTCCACGTGGCTCCATCCGAGGGCGGCGAGCGCCCGCATCCTGAGCCATGGCTGCAGCGCGACGCGTGATATCGCCACGTTGAAGAACGCCACCTGCTCTCCACTGAATCGGCGGAACTCGTAGCCCGGGACCGTGCCCCGGCCGCCGATTCGCAGGGTGCGCTGGACCGGACGGTTTCCCGTGACGAGTCCGATGCCGCCACGTCCCTCCCACCCCCACGTATCGTCGGGCTCGGTGGGCGTCGCCGTGACGTCGAACACCCAGCGCGTATAGTCGAACGTGCCGAACGTCGCGAGGTCCACGTCGGTGCCGAGATGGATCTTCGATCCCGCGACGGGGGGGAGCTCGCGGTCGAAAGAGATGGTGGCTCGCGTGTCTCGTCCGGATTCGACGGGAAGAACGAGGCGCGGTTCGGTGTCGCCGAGCGGATCGAGGTGAAGCTCCGCCGGCGCCTGGCGGGCGGTGGAGAGCGCCAGGGTCGCCGATCCCCCGCCGACGGGCAGCGACGCCCAGACGCGTCCGCCGCGCTCGAAATACGGATCGAGGTAGTCTTCGCCGCGCAGCACGGCTCCACCGGTCGATACGAGCCCCGAGGCGGCCGTCCAGGGGCCGATGTCGGCCGGCCGGTCGTACCAGGCCTCGGCGCCGAAGCGCAGATCGCCGAACGTCGCGGCCAGGCCGCCGAACAACTCGCCACGGTCCGCGCCGAAGGCGTATCCGGCGTGCGCGTGGGCCATCCAGTGCCCGTCGATGTCGTACTTCGCGCCGAGGCCGGTGAACACTCCCTCGGCGCGGCGCACGCGGACCAACGACGAGAAGCTGGGGACGTCGAGACGCAGGCGCGCGGTGCCGCCAAGATATCGACCCTTCACCACGCGAACCGCTTCGGCCCGGATCTGTTCGAACAGCGCCGAATCCGCCCGCAGCTCCTGCGGGTCGCCGTCGGGATCCCAGGTGAGCCATCCCACGTAGGTCTCGAGGTCGTGGTCGTTCACGGCGCGAACCCGATGCCCCACCGGCACCCAGACGTCCTTCGGCGGGTCGAGGTCCCAGCTGAGCACTTTGAAGTTCGTGCGGATCGTTCCCCCGAACGGAAGGTCGAGGAATCGCATCTGGCGGCGGACTTCGGTGTGCTGCTCCGACGGAAGCCAGACGCGGTTGTTGATGAGCGCGTTCTGCAGGTCGACGCTCACCGATCGGACCGTCGGGTCGACGTAGGAAGAAGGCGTGAACGTCACCGCCAGACGTACCACCGCAAACGAGGTCCGCTCGACGTCGATCGTCCCGACGACCCCCGGCCGCTTCATGTCTCGCGGCCGCACCTTGAGGCGATAGAGCTCGGTGAGGGTGCCGTTGATCCGCATGCTCAACGAGTCGACCAGGCGGTACTCGTAGAAGTCGACCGCCTCGGGCGCGACCGGATTCAGCACGTCCCGGACCTCGTCGCCATCGCCGATGTGGATGCGATCGCCGAAGTTCTCGACCACGAGGCTGAGATGGTCGATGTGATACTCGATCGTGGTGGGCATCCAGCTCACGTGCCGGCGTCCGACGATCGTCTGCAGCGATCCCACGCCGCGCCGCCAGAGCAGTTCGAGCGCGATGCGGTCCGATCGCACGGCCTGGTCCTGCTTCTGGTCGCCGTACTCGGCCAGGTAATGGACCTGGCCTTCGGCGTAGGCGCTGAACCGCTCGAGGTCGTTGTCCCGCCCCTGACGCCGGGACTCGATCGCCGCCCGCGCGACCGCGAGGCTGCGTTCGTCGTTCCAGGCGCCCGTGGCGGCCGCGTCGGACGCCGTCACGGCCGACTTCTCCGGTTCCGCCGCTGCGCGGGGCACCTGCGCGGCGAGCGAACGCACGGCTCCGGGGGCCAGGAGGCCCACGACGGTCAGGAGCGCGATCGAGCGGCCGGCGCGCCACGCGGTGTCCCGCGGGCGAGCGAAGGTGCAGGTGTCGGTTTCAGTCACGCTTCGGAGTACCGACGAGAGGGCGCGGGGTTTCCCGCGTCCGTGCTCCGGATGATCCAATCGTGGGGCTCATCCGGCCCCGAACAGATCCTCCTGACCGGGGCCCGCACGCCGAGCTTCGCCGGCATCCGCCGGACTGCGCAGCGCGCGCAGCCGACGGATCCACAGGTCGAGATCCAGACCTCCCTCGCGCTCCACCATGCGACGCAGCACGGGGGCCAGGCTCTCGATTTCCTCGAGCAGGTCTTCGAGGGCGGCCGAGAGCTCGGCTACCCGGCCCGCGTCGTCGGGCACGTGCGCCATGTCGTCGAGGATCGTCTGTTCGGAACGGGACGCGACGACCGGGTCTTCGCGGGTCGCCACGTACACTTCGGTCCGCCGGCCGGGCCCCCGGCCGTTCTCGATCGGCAGGAGTCCGACGATGTGGTCCGAGCGCCAGTACTTTCCGTAGCCCAGGAAGATCATGCGAGCCGGTCGGATCTCCACGTTCTGTCTCCCGCGACGATGAGTGGCTGGAAGCCGTTCGGCGAGTCGCGGCGCGGCACGGCGAGTCGGCCTCCCCTCTGCCGAAAACTGCCCGCGCCGACAGGTGCGGGCAAGCGAGATGACGGCGCGTTGATGCGAACGCGAAACCTCTGTCTCGACTGGACATCCCGGCCGTCCACCCGCAGCGTGCGATCATGGACAGAGACGACGAAGCGCATACACGCCGGGGAGCGGGCGGGCGCACGGTCCGCGATCCCCTGTGGCAGAACGTCCGTCTCGACGCGGCGGCGGCGGCCATCGTCGACGCGCCCGAGTTCCAGCGCTTGCGTCGAGTCAAGCAGCTGGGGTTCGCGCATCTCGTGTATCCCGGTGCCATCCATACGCGCTTCCTGCACGCGCTGGGCGTCTATCATCTCACGGGCCGGGCGATCGAGGCGCTGCGCTCGCGGGGTGAGCTCGCGAAGCTCGACGCGGAACAGGCGGCCGGCGTCCAGGTCGTCCGCCTCGCGGCTCTCCTGCACGACGTCGGGCACTACCCCTTCTCGCACGCGATGGAGGAGCTCGAGGCGGGCGCGATCCCCGGCCACCACGAAGAGCTCGCCGACCGCTTCCTCGCCGCGCCTCGCATCCGACGCGTGCTCGACGACGCCGCTCCCGACGCCGCGTCGAGGATCGGCGCGCTCATCCGGGGCACCTCCGATCACCCGCTGCAGGGGCTCGTCTCCGGTTCGCTCGACCTCGACAAGATCGACTATCTGCGCCGCGATTCCCTGTTCTGCGGAGTTCCGTACGGAGCCGTGGACGTCGATCGGCTGCTCGAGGCCCTGACCCTGGCTCGCGAGGGGCCCGGCGCGTCCCTCGAAGTCGGCGTCACCGAAAAAGGGATCAGCGCGCTCGAGTCGCTGTTGTTCGCGAAGTACCAGATGTTCCGGAACGTTTACTGGCATCACGCGGTGCGGGCCGCCACGGTCGCCTTCCGGCGGCTGATCGAAGGTGCTCTCGAAGCCGGCCTGCTCGAGCGGGACGAGCTCGCCGGCCCCACGGACGAAGAACTGCTGGCGACGCTGCACGGTCGCATGGAGGGGGCGCGCGGTGGCCGGGACGCGACGCCGGTCCTGGCGACGCTGCTCGCCGGACTCACCGACCGGAGGCTGCCGAAGCGGGCGCTGGAACTGTACGGGGACGAGCTTCCCGGCGAGGTCGGTGACTGGATTCCGGGGCGGCGCGACCTCGTGCGCCGCGTCGAGGACCGACTGGCGGCCGACCTCGGCCGCCGTCCGGGGGAGGTGATGGTCGACTATCCTTCGAACCCGCGCATGCTGGATCTGCGCGTCCTGCTCGTTCGCCGCCGGGGGGAGGTGCAGCGCCTCACGTCCTCGGGAGAAGCAGGGCTGATCGATCTGCCGAGAATCGGGCGCGCGCTCCACCACACGACGCGCGTGCTGCGGGTGTTCGCGCTCGGCCGCGTCGATCGCCCGCTGGACCCGCAGCCGCTGCTCGAGCTGTTCGGGATGAGCGCGGAGGAGGCGGAGTCGCGCCTCGAGACGGGCGAGAGCCTGCTGGGGTGACGGCGAAGCCGCCTAGGCTCCGGGGTCTTCCTCCACCCGCACCAGCAGGACCGTGATGTTGTCGACGCCGCCTCCTCGGTTCGCGGCCGCGACGAGGGCGTCGGCCGCCGTGTCGAGCGCGTCGCGCGTCCCGCCGCCGGCGGCCGCTTCCAGGGTGCCGCCGATCTCCTCCTCGGCGACCATGTCCGTGAGGCCGTCCGTGGCGAGGAGAAAGACATCCCCCGGCAGGAGCTCGCCCGGATACAGGTCCGGCTTCGGGTCCGAATCGGTGCCCAGCGCCCGGGTGATGATGTTCGACTGGGGATGGCCGCGCGCCTCGTCGGGGGCGATGAGGCCACGCTCCAGCTGCTCCTGGACCCAGGAGTGATCCGTGGTGAGGCGCTCGAGCCGGCCGTCGCGGGCCAGGTAGGCCCGGCTGTCGCCGATGTGAGCGACCACGTACGTCCCGTCCCGCCTGAGACGCAGGGCCGTCGCCGTCGTGCCCATGCCCGCCCGGGACGGCTCTTCCGCGACCTCGCGCGAGATCTCGCGTCCCGCCGCGCGGAACGCCTCGACGAGCTGCTCGGACTGGTGCTCCAGGTCGACGCAGGCCCGGCAGGCGGAATCGCCGATCGTGCGGGAGGCGATCGCGCTGGCCACCTCGCCGGCCGCATGGCCGCCCATCCCGTCGGCGACTACGAAAACGCCCGCGGGCGAGTTCACGAATACCGAATCTTCGTTGCTGTCACGGACGCGGCCGACCTCGCTGCGCGTGACGCTGGACCAGTTGAATCGGGTCACGTACCCGGCGTCCGCGCCGTGGCGTCGTCGCCGCCGGTCTCCGGATCGAGGGCGCCGAGGCGCGGCACGGCCGGGCAGGTCGTCGGCTCGGTCCAGTCGATCTCCCGGTCGCCGTCCTCCCGGTCGACGCTGGCCACGAGACGGACGCTCGAGCCGTCGTGCCGCGTCGCGAAATCGACCCGGCCGTCCGGGCCCGCGAGTGCGCCGAAATAGACGAACACTTCCTTCTCGTCGCCGTCGTCGTAGCGACGGACTTCCGACCACTCCGGTACGTACTGGCGACCGTCGAAGCGCGCGAGGAAGAACAGCGAGCTGGCGGCGTTCTGCGGTGGTACCCCGTCGATCTGATCGTTCACGAGATAGGTCGCGGCCATCGCCGGCCGTTCGTCGCCCGGCCACGGGACCGCCCGCATCGCGGCGCGCTGGGCGAGATAGGGACGATTCTCTCCGCCGCGGCGCAGGAGGTTCTCCGCCAGCACCGGGCCATAGGTGCGCATGCGGTTGTCGGTTTCGCCCAGGTCGTACGTGATGGGGCTTCCCGCCGAGCCCTCGCCGGCCCACGCGAAGGCGTACTGCGGGGCGTCGGTGTCGGGGAGCAGGAGCGCCCGGCCCGCTCCCACGGACAGGCAGCGCGCATCTCCCGCCCGCGTGGCGCCCGACAGGATGAGCGTGCCGATGCGATGGCCGCCGGCGTGCAGCGGCAGCTCGAGGTCCGGCGAGTAGAAGGTCGAATCGAAGCGGGCGCGATAGCCCGCGTCGAGCGACTCGGGGAGGCCGAGGGGCACGGGCGACGCCCCGTCCATTCGCGCGATCGGCACCGCTTCGGCGGCGCCGTCGGCGCCATTCAGCCGGACGAGATAGAGCAGGTCGCCGTCCGGGAGCGGTTCGACACGTTCGGCGGCCGACGAATCGGCCGTCGCGGTGGGCTCGGGAGCCGGGGCCGGGTTCACGAACGCGAAGCTCGCGCCCCCCCAGTCCACGTCGCATGCGGCGAGAGGCAGGAGCGCGAGGGCGACGAGCGCCAGCGCCGATCGTGAACTCAAACCGTCTTGGCCGTAGATTCTTCCGTCTCCCGCGTGGAGTGCGAACGCGCTGCGAACGGAAAAGCTAGACGCCCGCCCGGCGGCGTACAATATCGCAAGGAGCTCGTGCCGGAGGCACCGGCGCGCACCCGAAGACTCCAACACGGACATCGATGAGTCGAGCGCTGTTCTTCCACCACCCCGACTGCAGCCTGCACGACACCGGCTGGCACCATCCCGAGCACCAGGGTCGGCTGCGCGCCGTGGCGTCGGCCGTGGCGAGCGCCCTGCCGGAGCTGCACGCGGACGTGGAAGCCCGGGAGGGCTCTCTCCTCGATCCGGCCATGGCGGAGCTCGTGCACACGAAGCGACACGTGGACTTCGTTCGGCGTGCCGCCGAAGCGGCCGAGAAGGCCGGGGAGCCCCGCCGCATCGAAACCGACACCGTCGTCTCGGGTCGCTCGTGGGACGCGGCGCTGGCAGGGTCCGGCTGCGTCGTGGACGCGGTCCGGGCGGTGTGTCGAGGCGACGCCCCGACGGCGTTCGCGGCCGTCCGCCCCCCGGGCCATCACGCCGAGTCCGATCGGCCGATGGGCTTTTGCCTCCTGAACCACGTGGCCGTCGCGGCGGCCGTCGCGCGCGAGGAGGGACTCGCGAGCCGGATCCTCGTGGTCGACTGGGACGTGCACCACGGCAACGGGACGCAGGAGATCTTCTACCACGACCCCGACGTGTTCTACCTGTCGCTCCACCAGAGCCCGTTCTACCCCGGAACCGGGGCGGCGAGCGAGCGCGGCGCCGGCCCGGGCGAGGGCACGACGCTGAACGTGCCGATGGCGCCGGGACAGGACCCGGCGGCGTACGTCGATGCGCTGCTGGCGGCGACGACGGAGGCCGCGGAATTCCAGCCCGAGCTACTGCTGATCTCCGCCGGGTTCGACGCCGCCCGGGGCGATCCGCTGGCCGGGTTCACGCTGGAAACCGGTCATTTCGAACAGCTGACTCGCGAGATCGTCCGCCTCACCGCGGGGAGCACCGGCGGGCGGACGGTGTCGGCGCTCGAGGGCGGCTACGATCCGCCGAGCCTCGGGCGGAACGTCGTCGCTCATCTGCGCACGCTCGTCGAAGTGGCCGCCGGGTTCGAGCCGGAGCCGTCCGCTCCATGAAACGGCGGCGGAGGTCCCGATCGGCCGGCCGGTGGCTCGCCGCCGCGGTCGTCACCGTCCTGGGCTCGCTGGCCCTGCCGACCGTGCGTCCGAACGCGCTCGGCGCGCAGACCGTGCTGGGCACGGCTGTCGACGAGGCGGCCGGGGCGCCGGTCGCAGGAGCGTTCGTCCTCCTTCTCGATGCCGAGACCGGCGTGGAGCGCGACCGGGTCCTCACGACGAGGGCCGGCACGTTTCGGCTCGCCACGAAGCGTCCCGGGACCTATCGGCTCAGCCTGCAGCGGATCGGGTTCGAGACCCTGGTGACCGACCCGTTTCCACTCGCCGACGACGAGGTCCTGAGCCGACGGCTGCAGGTGACGACGAGTCCGATCGAGCTGTCGGGGATCGAGGTGACGGGCGGCAGAGAGCCCTCCCAATGCGGAACGCCGGCGGGGGAGGCGGTAGAGCTCAGCCGCGTGTGGGCCGAGGCGCGAAAAGCCCTCGAGGCCACGGCGTGGACGGATCGCCAGTCCTACTACCGATTCGACGCGTTGCTCGTGCGGCAGGCGCTCGACGAGGAGGGAACGAAGGTCGGGGAACCCGCCTTCGAGCCGATCCGGATCTACGGTCGGCATCCCTTCCGTTCGGTGCAGGCCAGCGACCTCGCGTATGGCGGTTGGGTCCAGCAACACGGGAGCGCGCTGAAGTTCTACGCTCCCGACGCGGAGGTCCTGCTCTCCGATTCGTTCCTGCGGCGCCACTGTTTCCGCCTGGTGCGCGGCGACTCCGTGGCGCCCGGCCTGCTGGGCATCGAGTTCGAGCCGCGGCCGAACGGCTGGGTGTCGGACATCGACGGCGTGCTATGGGTAGACCGGGCGACCGCCGAGCTGCGTCGGCTGGATTACGCCTATGTCAACGTCGACCTTCCGATCCCGACCGAATACGCGGGCGGCAACGTGCAGTTCGACCAGCTGCCGGATGGAAGCTGGATCGTGCAGTCGTGGGAGATCCGCACGCCGGCCGGTCTCGAGGGGCAACGCGTGCTGGCCGTGTGGCGGACCGGGGACCTCCAGGCGGATCCGCAGGCGGACGTCCCGGCAGGCGTGGCTCCCGTGCAGGCGCCGCCCGACGAGATGCTGAAGCGCTACCCGGCGCCGCCGGGGGTCACTCGCTGAGGCACGCGTCCAGGCCTGGAGATCCACCCGCGGGCTGCCGCCGGGCCAACCGCTACAGCAGCGACTCCGGGTCGCGGTCGATCTCGAGCCGATTCGGTCCGGTCACGGGGTCCTTCCGGGCGGTGTAGCGGAGCAGGGCTCCCAGGTCGCCGGCGTCCTCGGCCTTGAGGAGCAGGTGCCAGCGCCACCTTCCGCGCAGGCGCTCGATCGGACAGGGCGCCGGTCCGAGCACCCGGATCGAGTCGGCGATTCCGCCCGCCTGGATCGCCGCGTGCAGCCAGGCCGACAGGGCGTCGGCGGCATCGGCGACCCCGGTCTCCTCTTCGCCCGACACGACCAGGTTCGCCAGGCGGAGCAGCGGCGGGTACCCGGGACCGGCCCGGTCCTCCAGCTCCTGTTCCGCGAACGCCACGTAGTCGTGCGACACGGCGTGGCGGATGGCGGGGTGCTCCGGGCGCAGCGTCTGAATCAGCACCTCGCCCGGTTCCCGGCCGCGCCCGGCGCGCCCGGCCACCTGCGAGAGGAGCTGGAAGGTGCGCTCCGCGGCCCGGAAATCGGGCAGATTGAGGCCGATGTCGGCGTCTATCACTCCCACCAGCGTCACGCCGGGCAGGTCCAGCCCCTTGGCGATCATCTGCGTCCCGAGGAGGATGTCGACTTCTCCTTCCCGTACCCGGCGCAGGATCCGCTCGTGGGCCCACTTCCCGCCGGTCGTATCGACGTCCATGCGCGCGATCCGGGCCGCGGGAAACGTCTCGCCGAGCACCCGCTCGACCTGTTCGGTGCCGACCCCGCCGAACGACAGCTCGGCTTCCCGGCAACCGGGGCAGCGTTCGGGCACTTCCTCTTCCCAGCCACAGTGATGGCAGACGAGCCGTGAGCGTCGGCGATGCCAGGTGAGCGACACGCTGCAGGCCGGGCAGGTGGCGATCCAGCCGCAGCCCCAGCACTGCAGGACGGTCGAATAGCCACGGCGGTTGAGGAGGAGAAGCGACTGGCGGCCTGCCTCCAGCCGGGCCTCCACGGCGTTCCGCAGGTCGTCGGAGAGAATCGGGGCCCGTCCGTCCGTGCCCTCGTCGTCCGGGCCCGGGCCGAGGCCGTCGCTCGACCCCTGGCGGACGGGAGCGCCGCCGGGGCCGCTCCGTCCGCCGCGGCGGTCGATCAGACGCACGGTGGGGAGCGGGTGCGCGGTGGCGCGTTCGTCGAGCTCGAACAGTCGATACCGGCCTTCGCGTGCCAGCTCCCAGCTCTCGAGCGACGGCGTGGCCGAACCGAGGACGAGCAGCGCTCCTTCGCGACGGGCCCGCATCGCGGCCACGGCGCGGGCATGATAACGGGGTGTCTCACTCTGCTTGTAGCTGCCGTCGTGTTCCTCGTCGATGACGATGATGCCGAGATCGGGCAGTGGCGCGAACACGGCGGAGCGGGTCCCGATCGCGACCCGCTTGCGACCGGTTCGTAGCGCCCGCCACGCGTCGTATCGCTCGCCGGTCGAGAGCCCGGAATGGAGCACGGCGATCGCGTCGCCGAACAGGGCGCGGAACCGCGCCACGGTCTGCGGCGTCAACCCGATCTCCGGCACGAGCACGAGGGCCGAGCGTCCAGCGGCGAGCGCGGTCTGGATGAGCCGCGTGTAGATGACGGTCTTGCCGGACCCCGTGACGCCGCGGATCAGGGCCGCGCCCGGTTGCGCCGAGTCGAGCTCGCGGACCAGCGCTTCGACGATCGACTGTTGTGCGGGATTCAAGCTCTCCGGCGGCGGTTCGACCGGGGCTTCGGCATCGAACGGATCGCGCTCCACTTCCTCATCGGCGAGCTCGGCCAGCCCGCGGTCGACGAGCCCCCGCACAAGGCCGCGCCCGAAGTTGAGGTTCGATTCGAGGTGCACGACCGTGGCGGCGCCGCCGATCGACTCGAGCGTCTCGAATAGCTCGCGCTGCCGCGTCGCCCGTCCGAACGCTTCCTCTCGCTCGAGTAGCGTGGGCAGCTCGGCGGTCAGGCGGAGGACCTGGCGGGTCTGCGGCGGGGCGCCCGTCGGCTCCCGCGCGGTGAGCAGACCGGGAGGCAGCGCGGCCCGGTGCACGAAGCCGATCGGCGCCACGTAGTAATCGGCGATCCAGCGGCACAGGTCGAGGAGCTCGGCGCCGAGCACCGGCTCGTCGTCGAGCACCTCGAGCACGTCCCGCAACCGGCGTCCGCCGGCCGCGTCCGCCCCCTCGTCGCCGACGGCGTCGACGAGCCCGATCACGCGCCGCGGCCCGAACGGCACGCGCACCCGGACGCCCGGCCGCACCCTCTCGGCAAGCCCCGCGGGGACCGCGTAGGCGAAGTCCTGCAGCACCGGGCGCGGGAGCGACACCCGGCAGACGCGCCTGGTCACGGCCGCCCCCTCCTTGACTCCGCGATCGGCGGAATCCACACTATCGCGACCAACTGAGGAGGTTCGACCACCACATGGGATGTCTCGCACTCAATGCCTCGTTCGAGCCGTTGACGATCCTGCCGGTCCGGCGGGCGCTGCGGCTGATCATCGACGGGAAGGCGGAAGCCCTCGAAGTCGACGAGACGCGTCCTTACCGTTCCGAGAGCGAGTGCTTCCCCGCCCCCGTGGTCATCCGGCTCGTCCGCTTCATCCACGTGCCGCGGCGTTTCCGGCGACAGGTCACGAACACCTTCCTGTTCGCGCGGGACAGCTACCGCTGCCAGTACTGCGGGCGTCACCGACGGGAGCTCGGGTATCGCGAGTCGCTGACCCGCGACCACGTCCTTCCGATCTCCCGCGGCGGCGACAACTCCTGGCTCAACGTCGTCACCGCCTGCAGCCGCTGCAATCTCCGCAAGGGAAACCAGACGCCCGAAGAGGCCCACATGCGCCTGCACAGCGAGCCGGCCGAGCCGACGGGTGTCGAGCTGATCTGGGCCGTCCGCAGGGTGACGCCGATCCAGGC
>JASFRN010000073.1:0-13782 GCA_050114915.1 Gemmatimonadales bacterium
CGCGGTCCTGGCCACGGCCGGACCGCTGGCCGCGCAACAGGCGACCGACGCGAAGCCGGGTGACCGGGTACGCTTCGTCGCCGCGCCGGAGGTGCCGGAGCTCGTCACCGGGCGTCTCGAGCAACTGACCAACCGCCAGCTTCGCGTCGTGGGGACAGATCCCGCGTCCGGCTCGCAGCGACTGTACGAGCTCAGCCTCGCCGACGTGAGCCAGCTCGAGGTGCTGCGTACGCGGCGGCACACCTGGCTCGGTCTCGGCGTCGGGGCCGGTATCGGCGCGGCCTCGACCCTCTTCGTGCTGAGCGGCTTCTGCGACACCGGCGACTCGCCGTGCTCGGCGGGCGACATCGCCCGTGACGGCCTCCTGATCACCGTGCCCGCCGCCCTGGTGGGGGCGCTCATCGGCACCCTCGTGAAGTCGGAGGAGTGGGCGCCGGTCGCGCTGCCGTGAGCGCCCTCCCTCCCGCCGACGCCGGAGCGTTCGCCGATGTGTTCGGCGGCGAGCCGGAGTTCGAGGTCCGGGCGCCGGGGCGCGTGAACCTGATCGGCGAACACATCGACTACGCCGGCCTGCCGGTGCTTCCGATGGCGATCGACCGGCAGGTGCGCCTGCTGGTGCGGCGCCGCCGCGATGCTCGCGCGGTCCTGGTCGACGCGCACGCGGCTTATGGACGCCGCGAGTTCGTGATCGAGCCGACGATCCCCGGGTATGCGCCCGGAGACTGGGGCAATTACCCGAAAGCCGCGCTGCAGGGTCTGGCCCGGGCGGGCCGGGATCCAGGCGGGTTCGAAGCTCTCGTCGATTCCGATCTGCCGCCGGCCGCAGGCCTCAGCTCCTCCTCGGCTCTCGTCGTGGCGGTCGCGCTGGCGGGTCTCGCTTCGGCCGGGCGAGAGCTCGACCGGCTTCCGCTGGCCGAGCTCCTCGCCGAGGCGGAACACTACGTGGGCGCGCGAGGCGGCGGGATGGACCAGGCCGCGATTCTCGCCGGGCGGCCGGGGCACGCGCTGCGTATCGGGTTCGGTCCATTATCCGTGCGGGAGCTGCAGCTGCCGCCGGCCTGGCGTTTCGTGGTGGCTCACAGCCTGGCCTCGGCCGAGAAGTCGGGCGCGGCCCGCGAAGCGTACAACGAAAGGCGCGGCGCGGTGGAAGCGGCGGCAGCCGCGGTGGGAGGAAATGCGGGATACCCCGAGCTGATGGCGGGTCGCGAGGTCGAAGAGCTCCTGTCCCGGGGGCGTCGCCGCCTCGATGAACTCTCGTTCCGTCGATTCCGTCACGTCGTCACGGAAGCGGATCGGGTCGCCCGCGCCGAGGCCGCGCTGCTCGCACGAGACGCCGCGGCGTTCGGGCGGCTCATGCATGCCTCGCACGCGAGCCTGCGAGACGACTTCGACGTGAGCACGCCGGCCCTCGACGCGCTCGTCGAGTCCGCCCGGAGCGCGGGCGCACGGGGCGCCCGCCTCACCGGAGCCGGTCTCGGCGGTTGCGTGGTCGCGCTGGTCGAGGCGGCCGACGTGCCCGATTTTCTCGACCGCCTGGCCGACGACTTCTATCGACCGCGGGGCGTAGAGCCGGGCCCCGATCGCCTGTTCGTCGTCCATCCCTCGGCCGGCGCCGAGATCGCATGAGCGCCGAGCGTCTGCGGCGCCTGCTGCTCGGCATCTTCGTGCTCGGCCTGCTCGGTACGGCCACGGAGCTCCTGCTCCTCGGACACTACGACGCGTGGCAGCAGTGGTTGCCCCTGGCGGTCCTGGCTCTCGGCTTCGTTGCGGCCGTGCGCCTCGCGCGCTGGCCGGACCGTCGTTCCGTTCTAGGGGTGCGCGGCGTGGCGGGCGTGTTCATTCTTTCCGGGCTTCTCGGCGTCTATCTTCACCTGGCTTCGAATTTCGAGTTCGAGCGCGAGCTCGACGCCTCGGTGCGGGGTATCGATCTCTGGTGGGCGTCGCTCACGGGGGCTCTCCCCGCGCTGGGGCCGGGCGCGATGATCTTGCTCGGACTCATCGCACTCGTCATCACGGCCGGCCATCCGGCCCTCTCATCGGAAGGAAACAGCGCATGAAGACCTGGAGCTCTCTGCTCGCCGTCACGCTCCTCGCGATCACCACGGCCTGCGGGGCCGACACGAACGAGGCCGACACGTCGGGCGACGCGGGGGCGACCGCCACGCAGGCCGAGCGGCCCGCGGCGGACAACGATACGGCCGGCGACGCGACGGCCGGCGTATTGCTGGACATCAACGAATCCGACGTCGGCGACCTGCGGGCCGCCGGCATCTCCGATCCCGTGGCTACAGCCCTGGCGGAAGGTCGTCCGTTCCGCGACATGCTCGCCGTCGATGCGGCCCTTTCGGGCGTGCTCGACGGGGCGGGCCGCGAGGAGCTCTACCGGAAGGCCTGGATCCCGATCGACCTGAACACCGCGAGCCGCGAGGAGATTCTCCTGATCCCGGGCGTCGGCGACCGGATGGCGCGCGAATTCGAGGAGTATCGTCCGTACGAGGCGATGGCGCAGTTCCGCCGCGAGATCGGGAAGTACGTGGACGACGCCGAGGTAGAGCGGCTGGCGCAGTACGTGACGATCGCCGCCGGTTCGTGACGCGCAGCCGGATCGCCGTTCGCCGATAT
Organism: Gemmatimonadales bacterium; assembly: GCA_050114915.1. GTDB lineage: Bacteria > Gemmatimonadota > Gemmatimonadetes > Palauibacterales > Palauibacteraceae > JARFPW01. The sequence continues at coordinate 2,623 of JASFRN010000073.1, forward strand.
CGGATCCGCAACCCCTAGCGCCTCCGCGATGTGCGGTTCATGATGTGCCCGACACCATGACCGAGCATCACGGGGGACGCCGTGAACATCTGCCTGCTGACCGACCAGGATCTCGACGCGCCGGACTTTCCGGCCGACGACTGGCCCTGCGATCCCCGCCCGTATCTGCCCGAGGCCGAGTGGACGCTGGCCGTGCTCGAGAAGGACACGGCGGTTCCGCAGCTGAACGCTCTCGCCGCGTGCTCGTTCGACCTGTTCTTCAACCTGTGTGACGGCGCCTGGGACGAAGGACACACACCGGGCATCGAGGTCGTGCAGACGCTCGAGCGTTTGAACGTTCCCTTCACCGGCTCCAGCTCCGAGTTCTACGAGCCGTCGCGCGAGGCGATGAAACGGGCCTGCCGGGCGTGGGGGATCGATACCCCCGGGTACCTGATCGCCCGTTCCGACCGGGACCTCGAACGGGCGGCGAACACGTTGCGGTTCCCGCTAATCGTCAAGCACCCGAGCAGCTACTCGAGCATCGACCTCACCCGGGCCTCTCGCGTCGAGACCTCCCTCGACCTGTTCGAGCGAGGCCGGCGGATGATCGCCAAGTACGCAGGGGCGCTGATCGAAGAGTTCATCGACGGGAGCGAGGCCACGGTCCTCGTGGCCGAAAACCCCGACGACCCGTCCCGTCCGATCGCGTTCACGCCGATGCGCTACGTGTTTCCGGCCGGGGAGACGTTCAAGCACACCGAGATGAAGTGGGTCGATTACCGGGACATGACCAGCGTGCCGGTGGAGGACGAGGCGCTGGCGGAACGTCTCCGCGACGTGTCGATCCGCTTCTTCCGGGCGCTGCACGGAGCCGGCTACGGGCGGTGCGACATCCGGGTCGACGCCGAGGGCCGTCCGTGGATGCTGGAGATCAACGCGAACTGCGGTCTGTACTTCCGGCCCGAAGACGCCGGGAGCGCCGACCTCTGCCTCCTGCACGACCCGGTCGGCCACGAGGGCTTCACGCGCCTGATCGTGGCCGCCGCCTTCGCCCGGCACCGCCGCCGACAGCGTCGCTGGGAGATCCGCCCGCGGCCGCACGGCTACGGCATGTATGCGACCGCCGACATCCGGGTCGGCGAGACGGTCGTGGCCCGCGAGGCGACGCCGCACCGGCTGGTCAGCCTGTCCGAGGTGGAGGGCGGCTGGAGCGACGCGGAGCGCGAGCGGTTTCGTACGCATGCCTGGCCCCTGACGGACGAGACCTGGGTGGTGTGGGGGCGCAACCCCGACGATTGGATGCCCATCGACCACTCCTGCGACCCGAATGCGTGGTTGCAGGGGTTGGACCTCGTCGCGCGCCGCTCGATTCGCCTCGGGGAGGAGGTCACCATCGACTACGCGACGCTGTTCAACGAGCGTATGCCGGCCTTCGCCTGCCACTGCGGGACTCCGCTGTGTCGCGGTACGATCCGGGGATCGGACTATCTCGCCGATTTCGTGGACCGATACGGCGAGCATGTCTCGGACTACGTGCGCACCAGGCGGGCGGCCCGGCCCGGCGTGCACCGCCACGGCGCGGCGTAGGCTCAGCGACTCCTCAGCGCTCCCAGGTCGTCGACCGCCGCCAGGACGTCGCTCACGGTGATCGCCCACATCCGCGGATGGTGGCCTTCCCGTTCCGTCTCGGAGGCCTGCGAGGGCTCCCGGTATATCCACCGGGTCTTCGCCGGATCACCGATCGGCCCCATGATTTCGGGAGACTTGGGTCCGAACAGGGAGACGAGGGGGGTCCCCATCGCGGCGGCCAGGTGGCCCGGCCCGGTGTCCGGCGTGACGAACAGCGCGCAGCGCTCCATGAGTGCGGCAAGGGTCTCCAGCTCCGTGCGCCCGGAGAAGTCCACGACCCGGCCGTGAGACGCCGAGCGGGTGATCGCGGTGTTGACGTCGGCTTCGAGCGCGGTGCCGGTGAGAACCACGAGATCCGCCCCCCGGTCGATGAGCCCGCCCACCACCTCCACGTATCGTCGCGTCGGCCATTCCTTCGCGTGCGGCCCGCGGCGGAAGCGGCCGACGTGGTGCCCGGCGTGCAACCCGACGACCGTGTCCGTCGGAGACGCGCCCGCCGCTTCCAGGAGTGATCCGGCCCGGCGCCGGGCCGCGTCGCTCACCGGAAAATCGTAATGCCGACCGGCCGGGGCGATTCCCGCCTCAGCCACCGCCGCCAGCACCCGGTCCACCTGGTGCCTCGGACAGGGAGCGCCCCCCGAATCCGGATCCGGGGCCTGCCCCGGATCGGGAGAGCAATAGATGCGCGGTGCCCGAACGTCGTCGGCGAGACGCCGGTAGAGGTCGGACGTCTCGAGGAGGAACACGGCGTCGAAGCCGACGCGCCGCAGGCGCCGAAGCAGGAGGGCGCGCTCCGGGTTCAGGATTCGGGGAACCTTTCTCCAGCGCAGCAGGTGGAGTTCGTTCACCGAATGGCTGGTTTCCAGCGCGGGCAGGCCCAGCTCGCCGGAGAGCACGTCGATCCGAGCGTCCGGCAGCGCGCGCCGCAGGGCGCGAATCGCCGGCGTGACGGTGAGGAGGTCACCGAGCCGGCCGAAGCGAATGACCAGGAGACGACGCAGGAGTTCCGGGTCCACCATCTCGCCGGTCCGCGCTACTCGAAGCCGACGCGCGGAACCAGCCGCAGGAGACCGACTCCCGCCAGCGCCGCCACGCCGGCCGCCGCGGCCGCCGGCCCGGTGTCGCCGTACAGGGCCCATCCGGTCCCGAACAGGGCCGCATAGACGACGACGCAGCCCAGGACCCAGCAGGTGAACGCCACGGCGAGGCTGCCGTCGGGGCCACGTCCCTTCGTGTCGACCACCCGGCGCCACCCTCGGCCGAACGGCCGGATGCGATCGTAGAAGGCCTGCAGGGTGGCCGTTTCCGCGGGCGGCGTCAGGAGCGTGACGGCCACCCAGGCGACGGTGGTTCCGAAGACGCCGACCACGAGCTGCAGGGACGGATCGAGAGGCGGCAGTCCGATCGCCTCGTGCACGAAGCGGAAGTAGACCGCGATCAGGAACGACACGACCATCCCGCTGATCTCGCTCCAGGCGTTCACCCGCCACCAGAACCAGCGCAGCAGGAAGACCAGTCCCGTGCCGGCCCCGATCTGCAGCAGGATCTGGAACGCGTCCACCGCGTTTTCGAGCCAGAGCGCGACGAGCGCCGCGAGGATGATCAGACCGACCGTCGTGAGTCGCGCCACGGCCACGTAGTGCTTGTCGCTCGCCTCGGGCCGGACGAAGCGGCGATAGAAGTCCGACACGACGTACGATGCGCCCCAGTTCAGGTGCGTGCTGATCGTCGACATGTAGGCGGCGGCGAGCGAGGCGACGACCAGGCCCAGAAGGCCCGACGGCAGGAACACGAGCATGGCCGGGTAGGCGAGGTCGTGGTCGAGGATGCTCGGATCCAGACCGGGGAACGCGGCGGCGATCGAGTCGAGCGTGGGATACACGAGGATCGATGCCAGCGCCACGAGGATCCACGGCCATGGCCGGAGCGCGTAGTGCGCGACGTTGAACCACAGAACCGAGCGCATCGACTCGCGCTCGTCGCGGGCTGCCAGCATCCGCTGCGCGACGTAACCGCCTCCGCCCGGCTCGGCGCCCGGGTACCAGGTCGCCCACCACTGCACGGCGATCGGCACGACGAAGATCGGCACGGCCGTCCGCCAGTCGGAAAAGTCGGGCAGCAGGCCGAGCGCGCCCTGCAGCTCGGGGTGCGCGACGAGGCCCGACAATCCCCCCACTTCGGGCCGGGCCAACGCGTACCAGGCCGCCGCGAAGGCGCCGGTCAGCGACACGACGAACAGGAGCAGATCGGTGACCACGACGCCCCACAGGCCGGACGTCGCCGAATAGGCGACCGTGATCGCGCCCGCGATGAGCACGATCTCGTACTTGCCGAGTCCCAGCAGCACGCCGCCGATCTTGATCGCCGCCAGGGTGACGGTCGCCATGATCATCACGTTGAAGAACACGCCGAGGTAGATAGCGCGGAAGCCACGCAGGAAGGCGGCGGGCGGACCCGAGTAGCGGAGCTCGTAGAACTCCATGTCGGTGAACACCCCCGAGCGCCGCCACAGCTTCGCGTAGAAGAAGACCGTCGCCATGCCGGTGAGCAGGAACGCCCACCAGGCCCAGTTGCGGCTGACGCCTCCGGTGCGGACGAAGTTGGTGACGAGGTTGGGCGTATCGGTGGAGAAGGTCGTGGCGACCATCGAGGTGCCGAGCAGCCACCAGGGGAGCGATCGGCCGGACAGGAAGTACTCCTGGGTACCCTCCCCGGCACGGCGCGCGAACCAGAGTCCCAGCACGAGGGTGACGACCCCGTATACCGCGACGACCGTCCAGTCGAGCGCCGTCAGCCGCATGCCGCGCCCTCTTCCACCCCCGGCTCAGCCGCCGCGGAAGGCGCGGCGCAGGGACGCCGGATACCGACCGTCCTCGACGGCCTGTTCGAGCACCTCGCGGAGGCGTTGGGCATCCGCCGCGTGCGTCATGCCGACCCAGCCCTCGTCGGGGCCCGGCAGCAAGTCGACCTCGAGCAGCTCGTCGGCGATCAGGTGGTCGACCGCGCTGCTGAGGCGGTACTCCTCGCTCTGGTCTTCCTTCAAGTCGTACGTCCACTTCTCGTACTGCCGCATCAGCACTTCGGCCATGCCGGGACCGAATCCCCACAGGTTCATCGATACCGGCTCTTCACCGGTGAGCGACACGGGTTCGCCGTCGGGCGTGCGGCCCCGGAGCTGTCCGCCGTCGTCCCGCTGGATGTCGAGGATCTCGTCGACCCCGGTGACTCGCATTCCGCCGTCGGTGCGGACGACGGCCCTCGAGACCCCCCCGTGCTCCGACAGGGTCGAGCCGAGCCGATACCCGACCACGCATCCCTGGATCGGAGAGCCGGGGCTGCTCTGCTTCAGGCGCGCGGCCACGGCGGCGAAGGCTTCCCTGCCGTACAGGTCGTCGGTGTTGCAGACGGCGAACGGTCCTTCCACGAGGCCCCGGATGCCGGCCACCGCGTGGCCGGTGCCGAGCGGGCGCATCTGGCGCACGTACGAGGACGGCACCGAGTAGCCGAATCGATCTTCGAAAGCGTCGCGGATCGCCCGCTCGTTGTCGGAGCGGACGACGAAGGTGATGCGTCCGAACCCGCTGCTCAGCGCGTCGAAGATGTTGTAGTCGTGGAGCACTTCGCCGTCGGGTCCGACGGGCGTTTCCTGCTTCGATCGTCCGAAGCGCTTCGACAGGCCGGCCGCCAGCAGGACGAGCGTCGGGGCTTGCATGCGGTCTGTCTCCTCCGAGAATGGGTGGCCGCCGGAAGATAAGGACGGGCGGGCCCCGCTGGAACCGTGTTCGCCGACGCGCCATATTCGCGGGGCGTTTCCGTCGGACGACTACGATCGGCAAAGGATGTGCTCAATGCGGAGATGGTGGGTCCCGGGACTTGCGCTCGCGTTGCTGACAGCGGCCTGTGGAAGCGAGCCGCAGGCCGCCGCCGGACACCCGGGCGCCCGGGCCGCCTCGGCGGCGCTGGCCGACGCGCTCGCGTCGCGCGACGCGGCCTCGCTCGACACCCTCCTGGCGGACGATTTCCTCTGGGTGCGGAACAGCGGAGCCACCGGAGACAAGCGGGCGTTCATCGCGGCGCTCACGGATCCGTCGTTGCAGCTGGATCCGGTCGCACTCAGCGACGTGTCCTGGATCGAGAGCGGCGATGCCGCGCTGGTGGCCGGCGAGGCCACGCTGACCGGTTTCCTGAATCAACAGCGCGTCTCGGACCATCACCGGTTCGCCGACTTCTGGGTGCGGCGCGATGGCGCCTGGCGTCTCGCTTACGCCCAGACGACGTCCCTTCCGGAAGAGTGAGCTACATGCGTGCTTCATCACTGGTTCCGGCGCTGGCGGCCGGTTGGGTCGCCCTGTTCGCGCTGGCCGGCCCGGCCGGCGCACAGGAGACGCCCATCCGGTCCGGTCCGATGGTCGGCTACTCGGAGATGCGGGAGGTCGCCCTCTGGGTGCAGACCACCCGGCCGGCGGACGTGACGTTCGTCTACTGGGATCTCGAACACCCGGACGAGCGCCGGGAGACGCCGGTGGCGCGGACGACGGCCGAAGACGCGTTCGTGGCCGAAGTCCCGGTGCATCTTCTCGAGCCCGGCCGCCGCTATGGCTACGAGGTGCACGTCGACGGCCGTCCCGTTCCGCTCGACTGGCCGCTCGAGTTCCAGACCCAGGAGCTGTGGCAGTGGCGGCACGACCCGCCCGAGTTCCGGATCGCGCTCGCCAGCTGCTTCTACGTGAACGAGCCCGTCTACGACCGCCCCGGCACCCCCTACGGGTCGGACTTCCAGATCCTCGATGCGCTCGTGCAGACCCATCCCGACGCGATGGTGTGGATGGGCGACAACACGTACCTGCGCGAGGTCGACTGGTACTCCCGCGCCGGGATCCTGCATCGCTACTCCGACACCAGGGCGTTTCCCGGCCTGCAGCCGCTCCTCGGCTCGACCTCGCACTACGCGGTATGGGACGACCACGACTACGGACCCGACAACTCCGACTGGACCTGGCGCGAAAAGGCGACGACGAAGGAAGTGTTCGATCTGTTCTGGGCGAATCCGAGCTCGGGAACGCCGGAGTTCGGGGGCATCGCCACGAGCTTCCAGTGGGGCGACGCGGAGTTCTTCCTCGTCGACGACCGCTGGTTCCGTTCGGCCGACGACCGGGTCGCCGATCGGCGGATGCTCGGTCCGCAGCTCCAGTGGTTGATCGACGCGCTCGCGTCGAGCCGGTCGACTTTCAAGTTCGTCGTCGTGGGCGGCCAGATGCTGAACCCGGCGGCGGAGTTCGAGACGTTCGCGACCTTCCCCGAGGAACGCGCTGAGCTGCTGGCCGCGCTGCGCGAGAACGACATTCCCGGGGTGATGTTCCTCAGCGGCGACGTGCACTACACGGTGCTCACGAAGATGCCGCGACACGGCACGTATCCGCTCTACGACCTGACGGTGTCGCCACTCACGGCGGGTCCCACGAAGACCGACGAGGCGTCGAACAGCAACTACCTCCTCGTGCCGGGAACCCTTTACGCCGACCACAACTTCGCGACGCTGGACTTTTCGGGGCCTCGCGAAGACCGGGTGATGAAGATCACCGTGCAGGCGGCCGACGGGCACGTGGTGTGGACGCGGGAGATCCGCGCGAGCGAGCTGCGCTAGGGCGCCGCGGGCAGCTCCCGGGCCCAGCCGGCGACCGCGGCGGCCAGCCCGTCGATCACTTGTTCGTCGGTACGTCCGGTGCGCTTGAGCACGTGAAAGCCGTGGTCGGCGTCCTCGACCACGCGGAGAGTCGCCGCGGGCTCGAGTCGGGCGACGACGGGCCGCAGGAGCTCCAGGTCCGCCAGCCGGTCGCGCGTTCCCTGCAGGAAGAGCATCGGCAGCCCGACGCGCTCCAGGTGATCCGCCCGCTTCGTCTCCGGCCGCCCCGCCGGATGGAGCGGGAAGCCGAACAAGACGAGGCCGCGGACGCCGGGGAGCGGCTCCTCGGCCGCGGCCATCGACGTCATTCGGCCGCCCATCGACTTCCCGCCCGCCACCAGGGGCAGCTCGTGCTCCGCCGCCAGCTCTGCGGCCACCGCGCCCGCGGCCCGAACGGTGGCCAGGAGCCGGGGCGCTCGATCCGGTGGTCCGCCGCCGGCTTCCATGTAGGGGAACTGATAGCGGAGCGTCGCCACCCCGCGCGCGGCGAGCGCGGCGGCCGCGGACTCCATGAACCGATGGCGCATGCCGGCGCCCGCGCCATGGCCGAACAGCAGCAACGCCTCGGTGTCGGCGGGTCGGAGCCACAGGGACGAGACGTCACCGGCGCCCGGGACCGCGATGCGCCGGAGCTCGGCGCCGCTCATTCCACGCTCCCGGATGCCGGTTCCGCCTGTCCGGCCACCGGCCTTCCCGTCTCGACGTCGTACCGCTCGCCGTTCCAGCGGCCGCGCCGGGCCAACCACGTGCCGTCCTCCGCGCGGTCGAACACCCAGACGCCCTCGCGTCCCTCGTAGGTGGCGCTCCCCGCGCAGAACACCTCTCCCGCGAACCCTTCGATCCGGCGACGGAACACCTCGTGGACGTGGCCGCACAGGTACGCGCCCCGCTCGATCGGCGCCGCGGCCGCGAGCAACTCGTCGAGGTTTCGCAGTCCGTGCTCGTGCGTGTCCGCCGATCCGTCGGCCCGGCAGGGGGCATAATGGGTGGCGAGGAAGACGAAGCGGCCGGCCAGCCGCGGATCGCGCAGGGCCGCGCTCAGCCCCGCGACCTGGTCGGCGGGGACCCGTCCGCTCGAGCGCCAGGGAAGCAGGTTGTTGCGGGCGCTGTCCACCGCCACCACCGCGACGCCCTCCGCCGGAAGCCGCACGAGCGGCCAGGCGCCGTCGGTGCGGAGGTCGGGCAGGTCGGCGCGCGTTCCCTCCGCGAAGTACTGCTGGAAGCGGCCTTCACGGACGGTGGGCCGCGTGTACACGTCGTGGTTCCCGGGGGTGACGACGAACCTGGGATCGTCGGCCAGGGGAGCCAGCAGCTCGCGGGCCGCCTCGAACTCGGCGTGGGTCGCCAGCGCGGTGAGGTCGCCCGTGCAGATCACCAGGTCCGGCTCGAGCTCCCGGTCCAGGTCGACGATCGCCAGCGTCTTCCGCGCCGCATGGGCGAAATGGCGGCCGCGCCCGCGCCACAGGTTGAAGCCGCCGGTCAGGCGCTTCCCGAGCCAGTCGGTGAACGGGATCCGCCGCAGCCCCAGGCTTATGTGGATGTCGCTGAAATGGAGAATACGCACGCCCGGATGTTCAGGGACCGACCTTCGACGGGCAACCTCCCGGCGCGTTCCCGGGGGCCCGCCGTCGTCCGCCCATTGCTCGCCGGCCCCGCCCGAGCCGATGATGTGTGGGTTGAAAGAGCGCTCTCGACCGAAGCCGGCGGAAGCCACGTGAACGAAGCCATCCCACAACGCCTCCCCCGCGGAGCCCCAATCCTCCGCGACGCTCCCGCCCGTCCCTCGAATAGACCCCGGACCGGACGTGTAAGGTGAACGACAGGACGCGGCCGGGGGGCGGCGCCGGGGAAAAGAACGATCCGGGGGAAGCACGCACGATGTCTCGACTCGCGGCACGATACGCGGACGCGAGCGAGGCGCTGCTCATGCGCCGGGCGAGCCACGGCGACAACACCGCGTTCGGCGAGCTGGTTCGGCGTCACATGCGGCAGGCATACCGCGCGGCGCTCGGACTCGTCGGCTCACCGGACGACGCCATGGACCTGTCGCAGGACGCCTTCGCCAGGGCGCTGAAACACGCGGCGCGAATGGACCCGGAGCGGCCGTTCTACCCGTGGTACTACCAGATTCTGCGGCGGCTGTGCTTCAACTTCCTGCGCGATCGGAAGAACCGGCAGCGGTTGCTCGACGAGACCGGGGCCTGGCTGGCCGAGGACCTGACCGGGAGCGGTCCCGGAGAGAATCCCGAGGCCCGGCTCCGGCGGGAGGAAGCGCGGCGCACGGTGGCGGAAGCGCTGGCCGAGCTCCCGGAAGCACAGCGGGAAGTTCTGGTCCTGCGGGAATTCGAGGGACTGAAGTACAAGGAGATCGCCGAGCTGCTGGAGATCCCGGCCGGCACGGTGATGTCGCGACTCTACACCGCACGGCGGGCGCTCGCCGACGCGCTGGAGGAGAAGTGAACGAGCCGTTGGACGAGCGAAGAGAACTGTTGATGCGGGCGCTGGACGGCGAGCTCGACGCGGGGGATCGATCCGCGTTCGAGACCCGGATGGCGAACGATCCGGAACTGCGCGAGGAGTGGCGTCGCCTCTCCCGCGCCAGGGAGGCCACCATGGCACTGAAGTTGAGAACTCCTCCCGAGGAGGTCTGGGACGGGTACTGGACGAGCGTCTACAGTCGCGCCGAGCGCGGCGTGGGCTGGATTCTGCTGTCGCTCGGGGCGATCGTCGTGGGCAGCTGGGCGGTGTGGAACTGGGTCGGGGCCCTGTTGACCGACACGACGACGCCGCTCGCCGTGCGGTACGGCACGCTGGCGATGTTCGTCGGCGTCGTGATCCTGGCGGTCTCGGTCGCCCGGCACCGGATCAACGTGCTGAAGAGCGACCCCTACAAGGACATAGAACGATGATGATCACACCTTCGGCGGAGATCCCCGGTCGGCGGACCGTGGAGTCTCTCGGGCTCGTCCGGGGCAATACGATCCGCGCGCGCTTCATCGGCAAGGACATCCTCGCGGTGCTGCGCAACATCGTGGGCGGCGAGGTGCGGGAGTACACGAAGATGATGGCCGAAGCACGCGAGCAGGCGCTCGACCGCATGGTCGCCAATGCCGAGGAGCTGGGAGCCGACGGGGTGGTCTGCGTGCGCCTCACGACCTCCTACATCATGGGTTCGGCCGCGGAGATCCTCGCGTACGGCGACGCCGTTCGCCTGGAAGGTGACTGATGAAGGGGGTCGTCGCCGTGTTCGCGGCCGCCCTCCTCGTCGGCGCCCCGCTGCACGCCCAGGATCGCTTCGCCGGCGAGTGGCACGGCGTGCTCGACGTGGGGACGCTTCAGCTGCGGCTCGTGTTCCACGTCGTTGAGGCGGACGGCGGCTACACGGCGACCCTCGACAGTCCCGACCAGGGAGCGCGGGGCATCCCCGCGAGCGCCGTTTCGGCGGCGGGTGACTCGCTGACGGTCGAGTTCACCCGGTTGTCGGCTCGCTACGTCGGACGGATCTCCGCCGACGGGAGCCGGATCGAGGGGACCTTCACCCAGGGAGGACAGTCGTTCCCGCTCTCCCTCGAGCCCGGAGCGCCCGAGCAGGTGCGCCGGCCGCAGAACCCGGAACCGCCATTCCCCTACGACGTCGAGGACGTGACCTTCCCCGGCGGCGCCGCGAACGTGGAGCTTGCCGGGACCCTGACCATCCCGCGAGGGGATGGCCGGCACCCCGCGGCCATCCTGGTGAGCGGATCGGGCCCGCAGAATCGCGACGAAGAGATCTTCCAGCACAGGCCTTTCCTCGTGCTGGCGGACTACCTGACCCGGCGAGGGCTGGTCGTGTTGCGGTACGACGACCGCGGCGTGGGCGAGTCGAC
>JASFRN010000074.1:0-13713 GCA_050114915.1 Gemmatimonadales bacterium
CCCGCCCCACGGCGGGGCTCGCCAGCGCGATCAGCACCACCACCGCCGCGCGTCCACCCGTCCATCCCGTTGTCCTCATCGTCGCTGCCTTTCCATGTTGCAGTCCGTTCCTGCCGCCGGCCCGTCCCGTGACAGGAACTTCGCAGGGGTCCCGGAGTGTACGGTGAGCCCGGACCCGCACGAAACTCGAGGACCGGGACATACCATCACCATGAACACGCGAGCTGGCCAGACGGCTGCACCGGTCGACACGCCGCCCGGCGGGTCCCGCCGCCCCGACCTCATGGCGCCGCTGCACGTGTCGGCGCTCGGCCGTCTCGAGTTCGTCGCCCGGGCCGTCGTCGACGGATTCCTCATCGGCCTCCATCGATCGCCCCACCGCGGCTTCTCGGTGGAATTCGCCGAGAACCGCCCCTACTACCCGGGCGACGACATACGGTTCGTCGACTGGAAGATGTACGGGCGTTCCGACCGATACTACATCAAGCAGTTCGAGGAGGAGACGAATCTCCGCGCCTATCTCCTGCTCGACACGAGCGAGTCGATGGCATGGGTGTCGGACGCCGAGCGTTACGTCACGAAGCTCGAATACGCCCGCTTGCTGGCGGCTTCGCTGTCGCTGCTCCTCCTCCGCCAGGGAGACGCGGTCGGCTTGCTCGCGTTCGACGAGGCGATCCGCGCCCACGTCGAGTCCCGCGGCGTGCTGCGGCACGTGCACCGGCTCGTGCGGGAACTCGACGGACTCGAGGGACGCGGCGGCACCGGCGCGGAACGCGCGCTCGCCGACGTCGCGGTACGGCTGCGGCGTCGCGGCCTCGTCATCCTCGTCTCCGACCTTCTCGTCGATTCGAAGCACACGCGTGACGCCCTGCATTATCTCCGTCACCGGGGCCACGAGGTCCTGGTGTTCCACCTGATGGACCCGGCGGAGCGCCAGCTCCCGGAAGCCGGTGACGCCCTGTTCTTCGACCCGGAAACGGACGAAGAGTTGCGAACCAGCAGCTCCGCGTTGCGCCGGGAGTACGGCCGGGCCGTGGAGGAGGCGATCGCCGACTGGCGCCGCGTCTGCCGGGGCATGGGCGCCGACTACGAGCTCGTCACGACCGACACACCCGTGGGCCACGTGCTTCGCCGGTACCTCGAGAAGCGGGCCCGCCTCGGATGAGCTTCCTCCAGCCCTGGGCGCTGCTCGTCGCCGGTCTCGCCGCCGCCCCGGTTCTCCTGCACCTGCTGCGCCGCGAGGTCGTACAGCGCGTCTCCTTCCCCGCCCTGCGTTACCTGCGCAGCGCGGAGCGGCGAACCGCACGGTCCGTGCGGTTGCGCGACCTGCTTCTGCTTCTGGCGCGCGTGGGGCTGGTCGCCCTGCTCGCGATCGCCGCCGCGCGGCCGCTCGTGGGTCGAGGTGATGCCGGGGACCACGCGCCCACCGACGTGGTGCTGATGGTCGACAACTCCGCGAGCATGGGCCGCGTGCTCGAGGGCCGCACCTTGTTCGACCTGCAGCTCGACGCCATCCGCCAAACGCTCGACGCCGCGACCCCGGCCGACCGATTCTGGGTCGTGCCCACGGCCGGCCCTCCCGTCGCCGCCGGAGTCGACTCGGAAACCGCGCGCTCCGTGCTCGATTCCGTGCCCGCCACGGACGCCGCCGCGGATCTCGTGTCTCGGGCGGCAGAGGCGACGGCCGCCGTTCCGGTCGAGGACGGGCGGACGCGGGAGCTCCAGATCTACACCGACGGACAGGCGGCCGGGCTTCGGGCCGGACCGCTCGACCTCTCTGCCTGGGGACGCGTCGTCGTCTCCGTACCCGACGGGCCCGAGACGCCGAACGGCTACGTGGCCGATCTTCGGCTCGAGCCCGACGGCGTCGTGGTCCCCGGAGATCCTCCGGCCGCCGCCGTCGCGCTCGCCTCCGACCGGGACGCGCTCGAGGCCGACACGGTCGATGTCCGGCTCGCCGTGGACGGGCGGACGGTCGCCGTCGCCCGGACTACCGCCGGCCGCGAAGTCGTCATCCCGCTACCCGATCTCGAGCCGGGTCCGCACGAGCTGCGGGCGGAGACGCCCGCGGCCGGCCTGCGGTCCGACGACGTGCGCCACCTCGGCCTGGTGGCCGCCGAGCCTCCGGCCGTCCGCTTCGCCGATGGCGGCGACGGGTTCCTCGACGCCGCCCTTTCCACGCTGGCGGAAGACGGTCGGATTCGCCCGCCCGACGAAGACGGGCTCGTCGTGCTCGAGGGCGCCGCGTCCACCGTCCCGGCCGGCCGCGGGCCCCTCCTTCTGGTCCCGCCGGCGGAGATGACCCGCCTGCCGGCGTTCCAGCAGCGACTCGACGCCCTGGGCGTCCCCTGGCGGCTGGAAGGACGTGGCGGCTCCGGCGACCTGCGGCTCGCGGAAGCCGACGAGGTGCCCGGTCTCGACGACGTCCGCGTCTCGACGGCCCACTCCCTGCGCCGGCTGTCCGCCCCCCCCACGGACGCCGACTCGGTCCTGCTGCGCACGTCGGATGGTGCCCCCTGGCTGGTCCGCGGGCGGGCCGCCGAGCGGGTCTTTCTCCTGTTGGCTTCTCCCCTGCGGCCCGAAGCGACCACCCTGCCGGTCAGCGCCGCCATGGTGCCGTTCGTCGAGCGACTGGTGCTGCACTGGAGCCGGCCCTCCAGCGCCCCGCTGCGCAGTGTCGACGCCGGCGACACGATCACCCTGCCCCCGCGGATCGAGGCGCTGCGCTCGCCGGACGGTGCCGAACGGCCGGCCGAGGGCGGTGCCCCGTGGACGCCCCTGCGTGCCGGCGGATGGACCCTGGTGCTGCCGACGGAGGTCGGAGGTCGGCGCTACGTCGGGGTGAACGTCCCCGAGATCGAGTCCGACCTGCGGCCGGCCGGCGCCGACGACGTCCGACAGGCGTTCAGCGGCACGGAGCTCGAAGTCGTCGAATCGCTCGCTGGATGGCCGGACGCGGTGTTCGGGGCTCGAAGGGGCGCCGAGGCCACGCCGTGGATCGTCGGGCTGGTCCTCGCTCTCGCCGTGGTCGAGCTGATGCTCGCCGCGCCGGGACGCCGGGGCCGGCGGCCGGAGGCGCCCGAACCCGCGTGATCGTCGACAGCTTTCTCGCCCGCCTCCGGCGGGTCGGCATCTCCAACCTGCTGCCAGCGGCGCGGGAGCGACGAACCATGGCGCCTCTGCCGGGCGCCGGGCTCGGGCTCCTCGCCGCCACCCTGCGTGACGTGGCCGAACGGCCCGTCGCGCTGATTCTGTCGGATCCCGACGCGGCGGAAGCCGTGTTCTCCGACCTCGAGGCGCTGAACCTCGCGACCCGTTCGCGCTACCTGCCCCAGCGCGAGACGCTGCCGTTCGAGAACGCCGATCCTCACGTCGAGATCTCCAGCCGCCGGGCCGACGCCTTCGCAACGCTCCTCGCCGGAGGCGCCGACCTTCTGCTCACGACCGCACGGGGCCTGGTGGAGCGTTCTCCCGTCGCCGGCGGCGGCCGTTTCGGCCTTCATCTCGCGCCGGGGGATCCCCTCCGGCGCGACGAGCTCGCCGACCGGCTCGCCGAGATGGGCTTCGTGCGCCGGCCGGCGGTCCAGGAGCTCGGAGACTTCGTGGTGCGCGGCGGCATCGTCGACGTGTTTCCGTTCGGGCATCAGGATCCGCTGCGCATCGAGTTCTGGGACGAAGAGATCGCTTCGCTGCGGCACTTCGATCTGCTGACTCAGCGTTCGATCGAACCACTCGACGAGGCCGACGTGCTGCCCGTGCGCCTCGACGACGGCGCGCTCGCCGCGGGGGACGGCGTCGAGCGCCGCAGCCTCCTCGAGCTGCTGCCCGCCTCCACGCTCCTGGTCAGCGGACCCGGCGTCGACCTGGACGCCACGGCCCGCCGGCTCTGGAACGAGGTCGACGAGGCCTGGGGCGACCGACCCTCGGACGGCTCAGCCGCCGAGCTCGTGCTGCCGCCGGGGCAAGCGGCCGCGGCCCGCGACAGCTTCGGGCTCCTGGCCGTCGCGGAGACCGCGACGCCGGACGGTCCGACCGGCGCCGACCTGGACCTCGGCCTCGAGGCGCACCCGCAGATCGACCGCGACATGGAGCGCCTCGAGGTCACGGTCCGCGAGGCGCTGGCCCGCGGCGACCGGGTGACGATCCGTTGCGACAACGCCGGCCAGGTGGAACGCCTCGAAGAGATTCTCGAGGACCTGGCGGGCCGGCAGTTCGCGGGTCGGGTCCAGCTGGCCATCGGCGCGCTCAGCGGTGGTTTCCGAATCCCGGGCCCGGAGCCCGTTCTCGTGCTCACCGATCACGAGATCTTCCGCCGCTCGCATCGGGTCCGCCGCTCCCAGCGGCTGCACGGCGTCGCGTCCCTGGAGTCGATCGCCTCGTTGAAGCCGGGCGACTACGTGGTGCATCTCGACCATGGGATCGGACGCTACGCCGGTCTCGACCGCGTCACGGTCGGCGAGGAGACGGTCGAGACGCTGACGATCGAATACGCGGACGGCGAGCTCCTGCGGGTGCCCCATTACCGCCTCGACCTGATCGAGCCGTGGTCGGGCGTCGGCGACGCAGGTCCCGACCTCGACGTCGCGGCGCCTCCCGTCCACAAGCTGGGCGGCAAGAAGTGGAAAGCGCTGAAGGAGAAGACGGAAGCGTCGATCCGGGCGATGGCCACCGAGCTGCTCGATCTCTATGCCCACCGCCAGGTGAAGGAAGGGCACGCGTTCGGGGGCGACACCCGCTGGCAGCGGGAGATGGAGTCGGCCTTCCTGTACGAGGACACGCCCGACCAGCGGGCGGCGTGGGAAGACGTGAAGGCGGACATGGAGTCGCCGCGAATCATGGATCGCCTGGTATGCGGGGACGTCGGCTACGGGAAGACGGAAGTGGCCATGCGCGCGGCGTTCAAGGCCGTCCAGGACGGCAAGCAGGTGGCGGTGCTCGCACCGACGACGATCCTCGTCGAGCAGCATCTGCGGACCTTCCGCGAACGGCTCGCCGGCTTTCCGGTGCGCATCGAAGGCCTCTCCCGCCTGCGTGGCCGCCGCGAGACGGACGAGACGATCGAGGGCCTCGCCGACGGAGTCGTCGACATCGTGATCGGCACGCACCGGCTGCTCTCCGGCGACATCGGGTTCAGCGACCTCGGACTGCTCATCGTAGACGAGGAGCAGCGCTTCGGCGTCCGTCACAAGGAGCGGCTGAAGGAGCTCCGGCGGTCGGTCGACGTCCTGACCCTCACCGCGACGCCGATCCCGCGGACCCTCCAGCTGGCTCTCGGCGGCCTGCGCGACATGTCGTTGATCGAGACCGCCCCCCGCGACCGCATGCCGGTCATCACCCACGTCCTGCACTGGAACGACGTGATCATTCGAGACGCGATGCGGCGCGAGTTCGAGCGCGGCGGCACGGTGTTCTTCGTCCACGATCGGATCGAGACGATGGACGCGCTCGTGGGCCGGATCCGTCCGCTGGCCCCGGATGCCCGGATCGCGGTCGCGCACGGCAGCCTGGCCGAATCGGAGCTGGAGCACGTGATGGAGCGGCTACTCGACGGCTCGCTCGACATTCTCGTGTCGACCTCGATCATCGAAAACGGCCTCGACGTGCCGACGGCCAACACGATGATCGTCCACCGGGCCGACCGCTTCGGCCTCGCCCAGCTCTACCAGCTGCGCGGACGCGTGGGCCGGTCACACCACCGGGCCTACTGCTACCTGCTCCTGCCGCCGCACCCCACGCCGGAAGCCGTGCAGCGGCTCCGGATTCTCGAACATCACACGGAACTCGGGTCGGGCTACCAGGTCGCGATGAAAGACCTGCAGATGCGCGGCGCCGGCAACCTGCTGGGCGCCGAGCAGACGGGATTCGCCCAGGCCGTCGGGTTCGATACCTATCAGCGGCTGCTCAGCAAGTCGGTGGAACGTCTGAAGGGGACGGAGGAAGCGGCCCCCCGTACCGACGTGCAGGTGTCGATCGAGGGCGAAGCATACCTGCCGGACGACTACGTGGCCGGCACCGACCAGAAGATGCACCTGTACCGCCGCCTGTCACGGCTCGAGACGCTGCCCGAGCTCGACGACCTCGAGGCCGAACTCCGCGACAGGTTCGGTCCGTTGCCCACCCCGGCTGCGCGTCTCCTGACCGCCGCCCGGCTGAAGCTGCTAGCCGCCGATCTGCAGCTGGAATGGCTGCGAATCTCCGACGCCTCGGCCCGACTGAACTTCGCCTCGCACGCCGCGCCCCGGCTGCGCCGGCTCTCGGACGCCTTCGGCGACCGCCAGATCGCGGTTGAAGTTCGACGCACTCACCCGTTATCGTTGGCGCTTTCGCGGGCCGGGGTCGAGCCGCTCCTGCCGACCCTGGTGGAGGCGCTCGAACGCCTGTCGTCCACCGCGGCCGCGTGACCGCGGCCGGGCGCCACTTCCGACACGACCGAGCAGACATGATTCGACGCATCCGCTGGACATCCGCCGCGCCCGCCGCGGCTCTCGTCATTTTCCTCTCCCTTCCGCTGGCGTCGTGCGCCGATGCGGTGGACGCGCTCACGGCTCATGCGCGCCCCGTCGCCGCGGTCGCGGGCGAGTCGCTGAGCGTCGGCGAGCTGGCCACGATGATGGCCGACTCGCCCCTGCCCGATTCCGCCCTCTCGGGCCACTGGGCCGCTCAGCTCGGTCGACTGTGGGCGGACTACGTGAGCCTGGCCCGGGTCTACCAGTCGCCCGACTCGACGGCGTCGCTGGACTACGACGCGCTCCTCGAGGGCGCCCGCTACTACTCGGCCATCGCCGTGCAGCGCTATCGGGACAGCGTCGTCCTGGCCGGGATCGAGCCCACCGACGAGGAAGTCCGGGCCTGGTTCGACGAGACCCAGCCCCTGACCCGTCTCGACGTGCGACGGATCCGGGTGGAGATCCCCCCGGACGCCGCCGAGCCGGTGCGCGACAGTCTCGCCCGCGAAGCGCGGCGCCTGCACGACAGGGTGACCGGCGGCGCCGACTTCATCGAGGTGGCCCGCTCGGCAAGCGACGAGCCGCCGGCCGCGCGCGGCCAGGTCCTCTCCTACCAGGGCCACGGTGACTTCCCCGCCGCCGCCGACAGCGTGGTGTTCGCGTTGCGCCCCGGCGAGATCAGCCCCGTCGTCGCCACCGACGAGGCCTTCGTCTTCTACCGAGTCGAGCGCCGCCGTGCGCCCGAGTTCGATGCCGTGGCGGACATCGTGAAGCGTCAGCTGACGGAAGAACGTCGTGCCAGCCGCCTCGCCAGTACCAGCGACTCCCTGCTCGCCGGGGCCCGCCGGGTCGTGGCCGAGGGAGCCGAGAGCGTAGCCCGCACGGTTGCGACATCCGACGACATGGCGGAGGGACGCATCTCGCCGTCGCTCCGACTCGTCCGCTACGAAGGCGGGGAGCTCACCGTCGGTGAGCTGCGCGACCTGTTCCGCACCCGGCTCGACCTGCGCCGGCAGTTCCAGAAGGCCGATCCCGACGAGATCGGCACCTTGCTGTATCAGATCGCCGGAGACGACATCCTCATCCAGGCCGCGACGAGCAGTGGCGCCGCGGCGCCCGAGGCCGAGCGGGCCAACCTGAAGGCCGGCATCGGGCGGCAGCTCGCCGCCATCGCCCGGCGCATGGGACTCAGCCACGCCCTCGTCGCCAACCCGGTCTACGATCTGAGCGTCGAGTCGAGGCGGTTCCTGAAGAACGTGCTCGACAAGTCGGCCCCGGTCCCGTGGGCCACGGAATTCCGAATGGTGCTGGATCAGCGGTTTCCGAGCCGGGTAGACGAGCGTAGTGCCGCCAGTGCCGCCGAGCGGGCGCGCCGTAAACGCGGAATCGGGGGCGGAATGGCCGCGGAGGCCGAGACCGGCTCGCACGACGCGGCGGAGGCGCACGGCGCCGAGGACGAAGCGGCGGCGGATCAGCAGGCCCCGGACGAGGGCCACGCGACGAACGACGAGGACAGGGACGAAGGCGAGGGCCAGTGAGGCGATTCGAACCGAAGCACGGGACGATCTGGGGCCTGCTCGTGGGCCTCGTGGCCCTGCAGGCCGTCCGGCCGGCGCAGCTGGCCGCCCAGGACCAGGCGGCGGGGCCGCGGCCGAACAGCCCGGTCGAGCTCGTCGACCGCGTGGCGGCCGTGGTGGGAGACACCGTCGTGCTCTACACCGAGATCCTGGAATCGCTGCTCCAGTCCCAGGCCGAAGGGCAGCAGCTGCCGCCCGAAGGCTCGGCCGCCTTCGACTCGTTGATGGCGCAGACGCTGAGCTCGCTCGTCGACCAGATGGTCCTCCTGCAGCAGGCCCAGCGGGAAGACATCAAGATCTCCGACGACGTCGTCGAATCGGAGACGGATCGGCGCTTCCGGCAGGTGCGCGGGTCGTTTCCGAGCGGATCCGCCTTCGAGAAGGCGATCGAGGAGTCGGGACGGACGCTCGTCCAGTACCGCCTCTATCTGCGGTCGCAGGTCAGGGCCCAGCTGATGATCCAGCAGTACATCCAGAGCATCCGCGGCTCGCTGCCCCCGGTCACCGTATCGGACGAGGAGATGCGCGACTGGTTCGACGCGAACGTCGGCGACCAGTCGCAGCCCCCCACGATCAGCTTCGAGCAGGTGGTGATCCGGCCTCAACCCGGTGAAGAAGCGGAAAAAGCGGCGCGCGACACGGCGCTCGCGGCGATCCGCGCGATCCGCGACGGGATGGACTTCGCCGTCGCGGCCCGCCGTTACTCCGAGGACCCCGCCAATCGGGACCAGGGCGGCGACCTCGGCTGGGTGCGACGGTCGGGGATCGACCCCGACTTCGCCCGCGCCGCCTGGGCGGCCCGCACCGGCACGCCGATCGGGCCGGTACGCACGCAGTTCGGCTACCACATCATCAAGGTCGAGAACGTGCGCGGCGGCGAGCGGAAGATCCGGCACATCCTCATCCGTCCGGAGATCGGCCAGGCGGACGTCGAGCGGGCCCGCGAGCTCGCCCAGGCGGTGGCCGACAGCGCCCGGGACGGCGTGGCGATGGACGTGCTGGCGCGCAATCACGGGATCGGCGACGAGCCGGTCCGCCTCCCCAACGTGCCGATCGACCGGCTCCAGCAGGGCGGGTACGGCGACTACGTGCCGCACCTGCAGTCGCCCGTGCCGGGACAGATCGTCGGACCGTTCGAGAGCCAGGTCCGCGGACAGCGGTTCGTCATCCTCAAGGTGCTCGAGTACAAGCCCCAGGGTCCCCTCAAGTTCGACGACGTGAAAGAGGAGCTCCGGGCCAACCTCACGGAGCAGAAGGGCATCGAGAAGCTGGTCGCGCAGCTGCGAGACGAGGTCTACGTAGACCTCCGGCTGTGAGCGCGACAGGTTCGCGCGGGCCGCACCTGGGCATCACCCTCGGCGACCCGCGGGGCATCGGGCCCGAGGTCGTCGTCGGTGCGCTCGGCGCGACCGGCGGGGAGACGGCCGGCGACGCCCGGCCCTCCGAGTTCCGCCTGATCGGCCCGGCCGAATGCGTCCCCCCTTCCCTGCGCGACCGGCCCGGCGTACGCCTCGATCCCGTCGGTACATGGAGCGGCGGCGGGGACGCCGCGGCCGGCCGGATCTCGATCGAGGCCGTCGAACGCGGGATCGCCCTCGCGCTGTCCGGCGAGATCGACGGGCTGGTCACCGCGCCGATCTCGAAAGCCGCGGTCGCGGCGGCCGGGTATCCGTGGCCGGGCCACACCGAGCTGCTGCGCGAGCGCTGCGGGGTGGACGACGTGACGATGATCATGGGCGCCGAGCGGACGCCGCTCGGCGGCGCGCTGCGGATCGCACTCCTGACCGTGCACGTGGCGCTGCGCGACGTGCCCGACCTGTTGACGGTCGATCTCGTGGAACGGCGCACGCGGATCGCGGCCGACGCGCTGCGCGACTGGTGGGGCATCGACGTACCCCGTCTTGCGTTCGCCGGGGTGAATCCGCACGCTTCCGAAGGAGGCCGGTTCGGCGACGAGGAGGCCCGGGTGCTGGAGCCGGCGATACGGCGCCTCGAGCGCTCGGACAGGTTGCGGGTGGAGGGCCCGTTCCCGGCCGACTCGGTGTTTCGGCGTTGCCTGGCCGGGGACGCCGATCTCGTGGTGGCGCCGTATCACGACGTCGGCCTGGCCGTGCTCAAGACGCTGGCGCCCGAGCACGGAATCAACGTCACGGCCGGCCTTCCGTTTCCCCGGACCTCACCGGACCACGGCACGGCGTTCGACATCGCGGGGAGCGGGCGCGCGGATCCCCGCTCGATGCGGGCCGCCATCGAGGCCTGTATTCGGTTCTGCAGCGCGTCCAGTTCTTCAACAGGCTTGTAGGCCCTTGATCAAACTCCAGTCGGTCACGATGTCCTACGGCCGGACCGGCGATGCGCTCGACGACGTGTCCCTTCACGTCCGGAAGGGGGAGATCGCGTTCCTTACCGGCGCTTCCGGCGCAGGGAAGACGACCGTCCTGCGCCTCATCCACATGCAGATGAAGCCGACGAGGGGCGAGGTTCGCGTCTCACGCTTCAGCTCCGCCCGCATCCATCGGCGCGACCTGCCGGAGCTCCGCCGCCGCGTCGGCTTCGTGTTCCAGGACTTTCGGCTGCTCGAGAGCCTGACGGCGGCCGAGAACGTCGCGTTCGCCCTCGAGTGCACCGGCACGCCGCGGGCGAAGATCGGGCCCCGGGTGCAGAAGCTCCTCGCGCAGGTCGGCCTCGCGGCCCGCGCGAGCAGCCTGCCCCGCGAGCTCTCGGGCGGCGAGCAGCAGCGCGTGGCGATCGCCCGCGCCCTGGCCACCGAGCCGCTGGTCCTGCTGGCCGACGAGCCGACCGGCAACCTCGACGAGCGGGCCTCGCGCGGGGTGTTCGACCTGTTCCGGCGGATCAACGCGTCGGGCACCACGGTGCTGATGGCGACGCATGACGCGGAGCTGATCCGGCACCACCCCGGCATGCGGGTCGTCGAGCTCGAGCACGGCCGTGTCGTGTTCGACTCGGCGGGGGGCGACGCATGAGGAGCGTGCGCGAGGCGGTGGCGGGATTCGGTCGGGCACCACTGCTCGGCGGGTTGTCGATCGCGGCGATCGGAGTCAGCCTGCTGATCGTCGGCCTGTTCGCCGTCGCCGGCTACAACGTCGACCGGGCGCTATCGGGCGTCGAATCGCGGGTCGAAGTCGTGGCGTATCTGCGGGACGACGTCGACGAGGAGCTCGTGGGCCTCGCCACCGCAGAGATCGAGGCCTATCCCGAGGTCGGCGGCGTCACCTACATCTCCAAGGTCGAGGCCCTGTATCGCGCCTCGCAGGAGATGACCGAGTTCTCCGACGTGTTCTCCGATCTCGAGGTGAACCCGCTCCCCGCCTCGCTCGTGGTGCGGCTGGCGCCCGGCCACCGGACGCCGGCCGACGCGGAACGGGTCGCCGAGCGGGTCGAAGGATACGACTTCGTGGAGGAAGTCCGCTACGGCCGCGAGTGGGTCGATCGGCTGTATCGACTGCGGCGCATCGTCGGCGGCGGCGCGCTGCTGCTCGGCGCGAGCTTCGCTATCGGCGCGGTGCTGCTGATCGGCATCGCGGTTCGCATGGCCGTGCTCGCGCGGCGGCGCGAGATCTCGATCATGAAGACCGTCGGCGCCACCGAATCGTACATCCGCCGCCCCTTCCTGGTGGAAGGCCTGCTGACCGGCCTGCTCGGCGGCCTCGTCGCCACCGCGCTGACTTACGGGGCGTACCGCATCGTCGACCGCACGCTGCTGCCCCTCGAATGGGTGCCGGGCTGGTGGATGGCAATCGGGCTGGCTTTCGCCGCCCTGCTCGGCATGCTGGCCGCGGCCCGGGCCGTGCGGCGCGAGCTGCGCAACATCGATGTGTACTGAGCGTGCGAGGTCGGAGGCGCCGACCGCTTCCGCGCGCCGCGCTCTCGTCCTGCTCGTCGGGCTCGCCCTGCTCGCGGCCGCTGGGGCTCCGCCGCCGCTCGGGGCCCAGGAGGCCAACCCGGATGCCGAGATCCGGCAGAGCCAGGACCGACTCGAGGAGATCCGGCAGGAACAGCAGCGCCTGCAGCGCGAAGAGAGCCGCCTGCGCGGCACGATCCGTACGGTCGGCGACGAGCTCCGAAACATCGAGGCCCAGATCGGCACCTCGACGAGCGCCCTGGCGGAGTTCGACGTGCAGATCAACGCCTATGCGGCCAGCGTCGACGACGCGACGCGCGACGTGCTGATCACGCGCGACGAGCTCGCGCTGCGGCGGACCGAGTTGCGGCGTCGGCTGCGCAGCATCTACCAGCGCGGCCCGTTCCACGCCTTCGAAGTGCTCCTCGAAGCCCGTTCGTTCGGCGACCTGGTGAGCCGCTACAAGTACCTGCACCTCGTGGCGCTGTACGACCGCATGCTCGTCGACGAGGTGGAGACCCTCGAGGAGCGATTGTCGGAGCAGCGCACCCGCCTGGCCGACGAGTACACGCGCCTCGCCGCCCTCCGGTCCGAGAAGCAGACGCAGGTGGCGGACCTCGAGCGGCTGGAGCGGCAACGGCAGCGACGCCTGCAGAACGCCCGCGGCCAGGTGGCGCAGACGACGAGCCGGATCGAAGAGCTGCAGGCCGAAGAGCGGCGTCTCACCGCCCTCGTGGCGGACCTCGAGCGGGCGCGCCGGGAAGCGGAGCGCGTCGCGGGCACGACCAGCGAGTCGTCGCTGCGGACCTCCGACCTCGGCCAGCTCGACTGGCCGGTCGAAGGAACGATCGCCTACAGCTACGGGCAGTCGAAGCCGGGCGGCGGCACCCGCCAGGGACTCGGCATCGGGGCGCCGCGAGGCTCGCTCGTCCGGGCGGTCGAGGCCGGCCAGGTGGAGTGGGCGGGCTCCCGTGACCTGCTCGGCCAGACCGTGGTCGTGAACCACGGGGGCGGGTACTGGTCCGCCTACCTGTACCTGCAGGACCTGCGGGTCCGGCGCGGCGACCGCGTGGTCAAAGGCCAGGTGCTCGGCGGCGTCGGGGGCGACGAGCAGTCGCCCGATGGAACGCACGTCGAGCTGCGGATCTACGAGCCCGCCGGCAACCAGTCTCGCGAAGTCGATCCGGTGCGCTGGCTGCGGAGCCGTTCATGAGCGCGCTCCCCGAACTGTGCGGGCATGCGGGACTCCAGGAGCGCTTCCGGCGGGCGGCCGCCGCCGGCCGACTGCCGCAGAGCCTCCTCCTGCATGGTCCCGACGGGGTCGGAAAGCAGCGGCTCGGTCTGTGGATCGGCGCTCTCGCCCTGTGCGAAGGGCCGCCGGAGCGGAGGCCGTGCGGCGAGTGTCCGGCCTGCCGAATGGTCGGCCACCTCCAGCATCCGGATCTCCACTGGTTCTTCCCGGTCAGCCGGCCGAAGGGAAGCCACACGCCCTCGAAGCTCCGACGGCTGCTCGAAGACGTGCGGCTCGAGGAGATCGCGGCGCACCGCGAAGATCCGCTTCACCTGCCCGACGACGACCCGTCCGCGGCCATCTACCTGGCCATGGTGGACGAGCTCCGGGCGCGGGCCGTCAGCCGGCCGGCGATCGGCCGCAGCTCGGTGTTCGTCGTCGGCGACGCCGAGCGCATGGTCCCGCAAGCGTCGAGTCCCGAGGCCGCGAACGCCTTCCTCAAGCTCCTGGAGGAACCCCCGGAGGACACGCTCATCGTGCTGACGTCGAGCCGCCCGGGCTCCCTGCTGCCGACGATCCGGTCGCGAGTCCTGGCGG